>JAURJO010000269.1 GCA_030832235.1 Verrucomicrobiota bacterium | reverse complement strand
GTGCGTGCGCCGTTCGGGAAAGGCCGCGTCCTCACCATTTCTCCGCATTCCGAGGACACCCCGGGGCTCGAGAACTTCGTCCCGCTGGCGCTCGCCTGGCTGGGTGCCCCGCGGGGCGGGGAGTAAGCGGCACGCCCATGGAGGTCATTTTCCTCGGCACCGGCACCTCGCAAGGGGTTCCCATGATCGCATGCGGCTGCGCCGTCTGCCGGTCCGCGGATCCGCGCAACCGGCGCACGCGCACATCCATCCACGTGGTGATGGACGGCCTGCACATCCAGGTCGACGCCGCACCGGAGTTCCGCCTGCAGTGCCTGCGGGAGCGCATCGAGGCGCTGGATTTCTTCGTCCTCACCCACGGCCACGCCGACCACATCGCGGGCATGGACGACCTGCGGCGCTTCTGCGACCTGCTCGGAGGGAACGCCCTCACGGTTTATTCCACGACCGAGGGCATGGGACGCGTGCTCGCGATGTACCCTTACGCCATGTCGGAGCGACCGATCGCGAAAGGCTACGCGGCTTTCCGCTTGGTGGAGATGCCGGCGACGCTCGATCTGCCGCAGGGCACGATTCAGTCGACACTCCTCCCGCATGGCGGAATCAACACCCTCGGTCTGGTTTTCACAGAGCGGAGCAGCGGCCGGCGATTCGCCTACTACACGGACTGCAAACGCGTGCCCCGCGAGGCGGTGGAACTGGCACGGGGCGTCGATGCCCTCGCGCTCGATGGTCTCCGGCCCGCCCCCCACCCCTCGCACCTTTCGATCGCGGAGGCGATCGAGGTTGCCCGCGAAATCGGCGCGTCCGACACTTGGCTCACCCATTTGACGCACCATACCGACCACGGCCCGGCGGAGGCAGAGTTGCCGGCGGGGGTGCGCTTCGCCTACGACGGGCTTCGACTGAGTCTCTGACGCCACCGGCGACCGGCTCACCGCAAATTCCCCGGAATAGGACTTGCACGACCGCGGAACTTTCGTCGAATCGAGCGCGATTTAATCCCTACTAGTTCTATCTGTATTGTTCCTGTAGCCGTATGAAGCTGTCCAAAAAGGGCGAGTACGCCCTGCGATCCATGATCGGTCTCGGCATCGCGGCCGAGGTCGGCCGGACGCTGGTCCAGCTACCGGAAGTTGCTGCCAACGAACAACTCCCGCAGAAGTTTCTCGAGCAAATCATGCTCCGGCTGCGGGAAGAAAAATTGGTGACGGGGGTTCGGGGGAAATTCGGCGGCTACCGCCTGGCGAGGCCCGCGACGAAGATCACCATCGGCTCGATCATCCGCGTGATCGACGGGCCGCTAGCCCCGTTAGGCTGCGTGAGCCAGAGCGCCTACCAGAAATGCACCTGCCCCGATGAGGCGCATTGCGGCCTGCGGATGCTGATGCTCGACGTGCGCAACGCCATCACCGGCATCCTCGATCGCTACACCTTGGCTGACGTGGTCGAGGTCACGTTGCGCAAGTTGCGCCGCGGGAATCAGCCGCTGCCTTACGCACCTGAATCCGAAGCCGTACCCGTGCGTGTCCCCGCGACCCATGCGCGCCGCCTCGCGCGTCGCGCGACCAAGCCCCGCCTCGATGAGACCGAGGGAGTTTTGCACCAATTGCTGGGCGACTATACCATTTGAGGTTCCGCCATGCTGATAAGGATGATCATCACCTTCGGCCTGGGTCTGGCCGCCGCCCACGCGGCGCCACTAACGGTGCGCGTCGGCTATTTCCCGAACGTCACCCACGCGCAGGGGGTGATCGGCAGCCAAACGTCGCGTCAGAAGGAGGGCTGGTTCGAGACCCGTCTCGGCGCGGATGTCTCCATCCAATGGCTGCCGTTCAACGCCGGCCCGAGCGCCATCGAGGGCATCTTCGCTGGATCCGTTGATCTCACCTACGTCGGCCCGAACCCCGCGCTCAACGGCTACATCCGCTCCGAAGGCGAAGAGGTCCGGATCATCGCCGGAGCAGCGGAGGGGGGCGCGGCACTCGTCGTCGCCGGCAAATCCGACATATCCAGACCCGCGGACTTCCGCGGCCGCCGCGTGGGCACGCCCCAGCTGGGCAACACCCAGGACGTCGCGGCCCGTTCCTGGCTGCGCGCGCAGGGTTTCAAGGTCACGCTCACCGGCGGCGACGTGAGCGTCCTGCCCGCCGCCAACCCCGACCTGCTCCAGCTTTTCACCCAGGGTCGGATCGACGCCGTCTGGACCGTGGAGCCGTGGGTCTCGCGCCTCGAGCAGGAGGCAGGCGCGCGGGTGTTTCTCGAGCAAAACGACGCGATCACCACGGTACTCGTCGCGAGCGTGCGGTTTTTGTCGCGCCACCCGGCCGTGGCGGAACGCTTCCAGCGCGCGCACGTCGAACTCACCGCCTGGATCAACTCCCATCCGGATGAAGCGATGGAGCTCGCCCGCGCCGGGTTGACCGCGGAGATCCGGCGTGAAGTCGCCCCGGCGTTGATCGCGTCGGCGTGGAAACGGCTCAGGTTCACTTCCGAGGTAAATCCGGCGCGTTTCGCCGCATTGGTCGCCGACGCCCGGAACGTCGGGCTGCTGCGCCGCTCGATTCCGTTGGAGCGGCTTTTCCCCAGGGACTCATGAACGCACCGACATCCCTTCCGCCGGCCCCGCCGGCGAAACTCTCGCTGCGCGGCGTCGGCAAGAACTTCCGGGCGCGCGGCAACGACATCCGCGCCTTGGAAAACATCTCGCTGGATGTTTCCGAGGGGGAATTCGTCTGCCTACTCGGACCAAGCGGCTGCGGAAAGTCGACCCTGCTCAACATCGTGGCCGGCCTCGAGCGGGCCGACGAGGGAACGCTGCTCTGCGATGGCGAACCGGTGACCGATCCCGGGCGCGACCGCATGATGATGTTCCAGGAGTCGGCGCTGTTCCCCTGGCTCGACGTGCTGGAAAACGTGTTGTTCAGCCTGCGCCTGAAACCCGGGATGAACGCCGCGGAACGACGCGAGGTGGCCGAGTTTCATCTCCAGCTGGTGGGCCTGGAAAAGTTCCGGCATGCGTTCGTGCACGAGCTCTCGGGCGGGATGAAACAGCGGGTCGCCCTCGCCCGCGCCCTCGCGCCCAACCCCCGGGTGCTGCTGATGGACGAGCCGTTCGCCGCGCTCGACGCCCTCACCCGGGAGCAGCTTTACGGCGACCTGCAGCGCATTTGGCGGGATCGGCGTAAGACCATCCTGTTCGTCACCCACAACGTGCGCGAAGCCGTGTGCCTCGGGGACCGCGTGGTGCTGCTCTCGCCCCACCCCGGCCGCATCCAGCGGGAGTTTCGCGTGGAATTGCCGCGCCCGCGGGACATCAACTCGGTTGAACTGGCCCGGCACGCCACGGAGATTATGGCCGAATTGAAAGGCCGGAACGGCGGCACCGCGTCGGAAAGGAAGGTCGCATGAAGCGCACCGCGCGCGCCTTGGCGTTTTTCGCCGCGCTTCTGGTCCTATGGGAGTTGTTCGTCCGCGCCCGCGTCTGGTCGCCGGTGCTCGTGCCCTCGCCACTCTCGGTGGCTGCTTATCTTGGCGAGTCATTGGCGGACGGCACACTGTTGTCCGCACTCCTCGTCACGCTCCGGCGACTCGTGCTCGGTTACGCCGTAGGGATCGCGCTGGGGATTCCGCTCGGCCTGCTGACGGCGCGCTTTCGTACGCTCGAGGACACCCTCGGCCTGCTCGCGCTCGGCCTGCAGGCGCTGCCCAGCGTGTGCTGGGTTCCGCTCGCGCTGCTGTGGTTCGGCCAAAGCGAGGGCGCGATGTTCTTCGTTGTGGTGATGGGAACGCTTTGGTCGGTGATCATCGCCGCCGACAACGGTGTGCGCAATGTACCACCCATCTACGCCCGTGCGGCGCGAACGATGGGATCCCACGGCCTGCACACATGGCTGCGCGTGATTCTGCCCGCCGCGTTGCCCCACGTCGTCGGCGGCATGAAACAGGGCTGGGCGTTCGCTTGGCGCAGCCTGATGGCGGCTGAGATCTACGTCACGATCCTGAGCGGATTCGGCCTGGGCCACCTCCTGCACTACGGCCGCGAATTGAACGCGATGGAACAGGTCATAGGAGTGATGATCGTTCTCCTCACCATCGGACTGGCCGCCGATCGCGTGCTTTTTTCCCCCTGGGAGCGTCTCCTGCATCGCCGCTGGGGGACCAATCGATGAAGCTTTCTCCATCCAAAATCCAAACCACAACCCGACATGCCCCGCATCTATAACGACATCACGGAGACGATCGGCAACACCCCGCTCGTCCGCCTCAACCGCACCGCCGCCGCCCATGGCGCCCAGGCCGAAGTCCTGCTGATGCTCGAGTTCTTCAACCCGCTCTCGAGCGTGAAGGACCGCATCGGTTTCGCCATGATCGACGAGGCCCTCCGCTCCGGGAAGATCAACGCGAAGTCCGTGCTGATCGAGCCCACCTCGGGCAACACCGGCATCGCGCTCGCGTTCGTCGCCGCCGCCAAGGGGCTGAAGCTCATCCTCACCATGCCCGAGACCATGAGCCTCGAGCGGCGCAAACTGCTGAAAATCCTCGGCGCGCGCCTCGTGCTGACCGAAGGCGCCAAGGGCATGAAGGGCGCGATCGCCAAGGCGGAGGAACTCGCGGCGCGCATCCCGGGTGGCGTCATTCTCCAGCAGTTCACCAATCCCTCCAACCCGGCCATTCACCGCCGTACCACCGCGGAGGAGATCTGGCGCGATACCGACGGCCGCGTCGACATCGTGGTCGCGGGCGTCGGCACCGGCGGCACGATCACCGGCATCGGCGAGGTCCTCAAGACGCGCAAGCCCTCGGTCAAGATCGTGGCGGTGGAACCCGACGCCTCACCGGTTCTCTCCGGCGGCACTCCCGGCCCTCACAAGTTGCAGGGCATCGGAGCTGGTTTCGTGCCGGCCGTTCTCAACCAGAAGATTTACGACGAGGTCATCCGCGTGAAGGAGGCCGATTCCGGTCCGGTCTCGAAGCAGATCAACCAAATGGACGGCATCGCCGTGGGCATCTCCTCGGGCGCGATCGCGTGGGCGGCGCTCCAGTTGGCAAAGCGCCCGGAGAACAAGGGGAAGCAGATCGTCGCGATCATCCCGTCGAGCAGCGAGCGCTACCTGTCCTCCTGGCTGTTCGCCGACATCAACGTCGAGAGCGATTCCATCGACGACCTGCTTGCGCCCGCCGCAGGCTGAGTTCGCGGACAACCAAGTTTCGTCTTTGCAAGGCGCGGGGCCGAAAGCCCCGCGCCTTTTCATTCCCTCAACGATTGCGGCGGTACCAGCCGGCAAAGGCGAAACCGAACGCGACCATGCCCCCGAAGAGGCCGACCAGTTTCATCATCACGCCGGCGAGCACCTGGTCGTGCATCGCGGAGAAGGTCGGGAAGAGTCGCGGCGCGAATTCGTAGGTCGGGTAGAGGACGTCGTGGGAGAAGGTGATGAAGGCGAACAGGGGCGTCATGGCGATGATCACCGCCAGGAGGTACAGCATCTGCACCCCGTGCGGGCGGCGCGGCAAAACGACGGACGGACTGAGCACCGGCCACCAGTAGAGCACCGCGGCTCCGAAGAACATCAGATGCTCGACGATGTGCACGAACCGGTCCTGCAGCGCCCAATCATAGAGCGCGGGCGCGTGCCAGAGACTGACGACCAGGGTATAGGTGATGCCGCTGATGAGCGGGTGGGTGAAAAAGCGGGCGGGCACGAGCACCCACTTCGGCCGCAAGACGGGATCGATCATCCACGCAGGAGTGCCCTGCAGCAGCAGGATCGCGGCGGGAAATATCAGGATCTGGTGCTGCAGCATGTGCGCGCTGAAGAGGAAGCGCTCCGCGACCTGGTCGAGCGGTGAACCCACGGCGAGGTAGAACGAAAACAGACCCAGGTAAAAGCGGACGGCGTGGGAACGCGGGTACACGGCCCCGGGGGAAAGACGCCCGCGCAAAGGACCGGCGGCGATGGCCCACAACCAACCCAACACCACGAGCCCTCCCACCAACCAGGGTTCATTGTGCCAGTGGCGCCAATCGATCATGGGGTCAGGATGTCCAACCACGCACCCAACTCCAGCGCCGTAGCCGCCAAGGCTCCTTGAATAAGAAAAAAAGCGGCCCGCATACGGGCCGCTTTTGCGGAGGGAGCAGGATTCGCGGCCGCCTCAGGTCGGCAACGGCAGGCTGGCCTCGGCCTGGAAAAGCGCGATGAGGGCCCACGCGGTGGCTCCGGCGATCACCAACCCGATGAAAAAAAGGATCGTGCAGAACGGCTTATCCCACCGCAGGTGCATGAAGTAGAAGATCACGTACATGAACTTCACCGTGGAGAGCACGATGAGCGTCGTTACGATGATCCACTTCGCGAACGGCAGGTACACGGCGACGATCTCCACGCCGGTGATGACCGCGAGGAGCATCGCGATCTGCACGTAGATCTGGAACTTGCTCTCGTCGTGGCCGTGGTCGTGACCGTCCGCGGCGGGGGAATGCGAGTGGGAGCTCATCGGGAATCAAAGGTACTCGAGCAGGTAGAC
>JAURJO010000268.1 GCA_030832235.1 Verrucomicrobiota bacterium | reverse complement strand
TCGTCGGGATCGATCGTGAAAGCTGCTTTGCGTCGGAAATCCTCGCGCCCCGTCGTCTGCGCGGCCGGCACATGGTCCGGTAGCGTGGCGGCCTCCTGCTCGGCGGGCGCGGGGAATTCCCGGCTGAGATTATAGCGCAACAGCACGGCGCGCATCTCCGCTTGGGGTTCGAAGGTACGGCCAAGGCGCGCGACCACCGCGCCGGCTGGAGGCAACTCCCGACGGGTCCATTCCGCCAGCTTCACCACGACTTTGTCGCCCTCCCGCGGAGCGGGTCCCGGCTCGGCGAGTTCGATGCCCGTGACGTGGATCTCTCGCCCCACGCGTGGATCGTCGGGTAACACGACCGGATGGCGGCGTCCGCGACGGAACTCGCCGATGATCGTGTCCCGCTCGCGTTCCACCACGCGCACCACGCGACCGACCTTCTCACCGGGACGCCGGCCGCGCCGGCCGACCAATTCCCGCACGATCACGCGGTCGCCGGGCAGGGCGACGTCCGTGTCGTCCGGTCCGATCTGCAAGCCTACCTCTCCGGTTGCACCCTCCCGCACGACGTAGGCGGAGCCGCCCAGCCGGAACTGGATTCGGCCCACGCTTTCGCCGTGTTTCAGCTTAGGCATGGAAGCGGGTGTTTCGGCGATGGCGCTCGGTAAAGCGGCGGCGGGTGTCGGCTTCGCCGGGGCGGCGAAGGGTCCGGGCGAGCCGGGCGGCGGCATGGTCGGACCGCGACGCGTGGGAACAAAGACCGCGCGGGTGGCCACGGTTGACGATGGGGCGTTTCGCGCGGGTTTCGACGCGGGCAACAACCGCCCGCGGGAGTCGCGCCTGGCGACCCCGGCCTTGAGCAGTGATTCGATCTCTTTGCGTACGGTCGCGCGCGCCTGCTGGCGTAGGCCGAGCCGGCGGCAGAGACCAAAATCATCGGCGGGGGTGAAATCGTCGGCCCGGAGGAGGGAAAGAAGGCGTTCGCGGAGCGTCATCGGTTGGGGAAAGGCACGCCGGCGCGGCGCGCCCGGGTGTTTCGTGTTGGCCTCAGGAAACTCCCGCGGTACGGTACGAGCGATGAAAATCGTCCACGTCGCGAGCGAACTCTTCCCCTATGTGAAGACCGGCGGCCTCGCGGACGCGGTGGGGGCATTGACCGGTGCGCTGGCGGATCGCGGGCATGAAGTGGCGGTCTTTCTCCCCGGCTACCGCGCCGTGCTGGAGCACAAGGACGCCGCGACGGCGGAACGGACTCACCGGCTCAAGGTCGAGCAGGGTATCGATTTTCTTTCCGGTGAGGTGCGGTCGTTTTCCCCGCGGCCCGGGGTCACGGTGCACCTCGTGTGCCGCGAGGAGTTCTTCGACCGTCGCGGCGCCTACGGGAACGGCGAGCGCGATTACGACGACAACTCGGAGCGTTTCATCTTCTTCTCCAAAGCCGTCGTGGAGTCGCTGCGGCTTTCCGACGCCGGAGCCGACATCGTGCATTGCCACGACTGGCAGGCCGCGCTGGTGCCCGTGCTGCTGCGCCAGGCGGAGCGGCGCCATGGGGTCACGCTCGCGCTGAAGACCGTCTTCACGATCCACAACATCGCGTACCAGGGCGTTTTCCCGTCGCGCACGTTCGCCCGCACCAACCTGCCGGACGAGGTGAACCAGATGGACGGCATCGAGTACTATTCGCAGATCAACCTGATGAAGGGCGGTATCCTGTTCGCTGATCGCGTCACCACCGTGAGCCCGCGGTACGCGCAGGAAATCCAGACGCCCGAGTTCGGCTGCGGTCTGGACGGCGTGGTGCAGACGCGCGCCGAGGATCTCGTCGGACTCATCAACGGCGTCGACACCGCGATCTGGAATCCGGCGACTGACGAACAGCTGCCGGCGCGTTACTCGCGGCAGAACATGTCGGGCAAGAAGGTCTGCCGGGCCGAGTTGTTGAAACGCTGCGGATTCACCGGAGCCTTCAAGGGACCGATCTTTGGCGTCGTCGCGCGCCTGGCGGCGCAGAAGGGCGTCGACCTGATTCTCGCCAACCGCGACTTTTTCCAGGCCAACGACGTGCGCCTCGTGCTGCTCGGGTCAGGTGACCGTCGACTGGAGGAGGAAGTGCGCGCCTTGGCCCGCGAGGCGCCGGCGAAGGTGCATTTCACCCCGCGACTCGACGAGGCCATGAGCCACCTGATCGAGGCGGGTTCGGACTTCTTCCTGATGCCGTCGGTCTTCGAGCCGTGCGGCCTCAACCAGATGTACTCGCAGGTCTACGGCACGGTGCCCGTGGTCAGCCGCGTGGGCGGTCTCGTCGACACGGTGATCGATGCCGATGCTGATCCGGAGCACGGCACCGGTCTGATCTGCGAGCCGAACAGCACAGGGTTGCTCGACGCGCTACAACGCGCCCTGGCCTTGTTCGCCGATCCGACCCGGTACGCCGCGGTCCAACAGCGCGGGATGGCGCGCGATTTCAGCTGGAAGTCGGCCGCCGGGGCGTACGACCGACTTTACCAGGATTCGCTCTGAGCCCGCGTCCGCTTACCAGCGGACCTTGGCGGGGAAGAATTCGCGGATGAGATCCTCGTAGTACGGACGGAGCTTGGCGACGTCCGGCGCCTCATGGCTCTTCGTGTAGAGGTCGTAGGTGTTGAACTTCAACACCCACTCCTTCATCGCGCGGTCCTTCGCGGTGGCGAATTGGTCGTAGGCGCCCTCGCGGTGCCACGGGTAGAAGCTGTGGTACCGCAGCATGTAGAGACCCTCCTCGGGGAGGTAGTCCTTGCACACGTTGTAGATGTACTCGTCGTGGCCCCAGGACAGAGCGACCTTGTCGAGACCGCAGCCCTCTTCGTACACGCCGTTGGGCGTCTGGAAGCGCGGGTTGTTGGCATCGGGATTGGCGGCGAAGAACTCGGGGAACACGTTCTTCGGCGAGAAGGCGCAGCCGGTGGCGAAAGTGTCGCCCACCACGGCCCACTGCGGCTCGCCCCACAGGCAGAGGATCTTGCCGAGGTCGTGCACGAGACCGGTGAGGATCATCCAGCGCGGCTGGCCGTCGCGGCGCATCGCCTCCGCGGTTTGCAGGAGATGCTGCAGCTGGGAGAGGTCGGTGTCGGGATCGGAGTCGTCGATGAGCTGGTTGAGGTACTCCATCGCCTCCCACACGCTCATCTGCATGCGGTTGAGACCGAGGTATTCCTTCCGCTTGGCCTGCACGAAGTCGTAGGTCTGGTGGGTGTGGTTCAGTCGGTAAAATTCCCGCACGCTTGGGCGCGCCTCGGCTTCGTACTGGCGGAACTCTTCCTTCTTCTTGTCCGCGGCTACCCCGACGGGCGGCGCGCGGCGCGTGCCACCCGCAGGCGCGGGGGCCGGCTCCGGATAGCGAACCTTCAGGAAGTCTTCCCACTCGTCCATGCTGGCCAGGGGCTGCTGGGAAGTCTCGGTGACGTTGGATTTCATGAAATGAGGGCGGGGGCGTTGATCTGGAGAATTTCGGAAGTAGCGCCTGTCGCGCGTCGGGCGCAAGCCGGAGTTGCGGTTGGCTCCGCGCCCGCCGGCGACCCGGGAATTCGCGGTTGACGGCGCTGTGCACGAAACAAACTTTCCGGCCCCGCCGGTGCCACGTGTTGCGGACCGGTTTCCCCAACCCCCGTCAATATAAGCAATGAAGTCATTCCTACGTTTCGCCCTGCTTCTGCCGCTGATCGCCGCCCTCGGCGGCGCCGCCGAGTCCTACCGCATCGCCGTCGTTCCCAAGGGCACTACCCACGAGTTCTGGAAGTCCGTCCATGCCGGCGCCATGAAGGCCCAGCAGGAGCTCAAGGCCGAGGGCGTCAACGTGCAGGTCATCTGGAAGGGACCGCTCCGCGAGGACGACCGTGAGCAGCAGGTGCAGGTCATCGAGAATTTCACGGCCCAGCGCGTCAGCGGGATCGTTGTCGCCCCCCTGGATCGCCGCGCCCTCGTCGCGCCCGTCGAGGCCGCCGTGCGCGGCAAGATTCCGGTGGTCGTGATCGACTCCGGCATCGATTCGAAGGCTCCGGCTAGTTACATCTCGACCGACAACCGCGAGGGCGGCCGCATCGCCGCGCGCGAGCTGGGCAAGATGCTCGGTGGTAAGGGCAACGTGATTCTCCTCCGGTACGCCGTGGGCTCCGCCAGCACCGAGGAGCGTGAGGAGGGTTTCCTCGAGGTGATGCGCCGCGACTTTCCCAACATCAAACTGATCTCCACCGACCAGCACGCGGGTGCGACGCGTGACACTGCCAAGCGCGCCTCCGAGAATCTCCTCAACCGCTTCGGTCGCCAGGTGAACGGTATCTTCTGCTGCAACGAGACCGCGGGCGTGGGTATGATGCAGGCGCTGCGCGACGCCGGCCTCGCGGGCGGACGGGTCAAGCTCGTGGCTTTCGACTCCGGTGAGACCCTGAACGCCGGCCTGAAGGCGGGCGACGTGCAGGGTCTGGTGGTCCAGAACCCGATGAAGATGGGCTACCTCGGCGTGAAGGCGATCGTGACCATGCTGCGCGGCGGCAAGGTCGAGCCGCGCGTCGACACCGGCGTAGGCTTTGTCACCAAGGCCAACTTTGATTCGCCCGAGATGGCGGAACTGGTGAACCCGCCGCTCTCGAAGTACCTGAAGCCCTGATTTCTCGGTCCTGATACTCCAGTGCCACGGCCAAAATGTGGGTCGCACCGTAAAATGGCGTGATCAAGCTGGTCTACCACGGAGGCACAGAGACACGGAGGCCGGGAGAAATCTGGAAATCAGGACCGCTGGGTTCGTTACGTGCTGCGGTCCGTCGAGCAAGCAGGGTGCCCACGGAAGGCACGGAAAAGGCGGAAGGTGCGGCGACGTTCAAGCTGTTCCGTGACTTCCGCGTTTTCCGTGGGCCAAACGGCTCGGTTTCCTGCTTGTCGCGTGTTTCTTGGTTAACCGCACCCGGGTCGCCTTGCCTCTGTGGTGATCGGGTCGCGTGTTTCCGCGGGCTTTGCGTCTGGCGGAGGGCGCGGCGCGTAACAACGTTGTGGCGCAACGCCGCACCGTATGCCGACTCTACTTTGGTTCCGCCAGGACCTGCGTCTGCAGGACAATCCCGCTCTCATGGCGGCGCTCGCGCGCCGCGAGGCGATCATTCCCGTCTACGTTCTCGACGACGCGGGTGACGGCGGATGGCCCGCGGGCGGGGCTTCGCGCTGGTGGCTGCATCACGCGTTGGCCGCGCTCGACGCCGATCTGCGCGCACGGGGCTCGCGGCTGATCCTTGCGCGCGGCGAAAGTGGCGCGGAACTCGACCGACTGCGGCGCGCGACCGGTGCATCGGCGATCTTCTGGAACCGTCGCTACGAACCCTCGGTGATCGCGCGCGACGCAGCACTGAAGGCGCGGTGGACGGCGGAAGGTGTGGAGGCGAAGAGCTTCAACGCGGCGCTGCTCCACGAGCCTCACACGATCGCCAACAAGCAGGGCAAACCCTTCCAGGTCTTCACCCCGTTCTGGCGACATTGCCTGGAGTTGCAGGTTGAGGCGCCGGCGCGCCTTGCGTCCTCGGCCCAGATCGCGTCCCCGGAACGTTGGCCGGCGTCCTTGGAACTCGCCGAGCTCGCGCTGCTGCCGCGGATCAAGTGGGACTCCGGTTTCCGCGCGGCCTGGACACCGGGAGAATCCGGCGCGGCAAAGCGACTGAAGCTCTTCGTGGCCGATGCGATGGAGGCCTACTCCGACCGGCGGAACACTCCCGGCGTGGACGGCACGTCGATGCTTTCGCCGTGGCTGCACTTCGGGGAACTTTCTCCGCGGCAGATCTGGGCCGCGGTGCAGGCGGTGGCGAAAGAGAGCGGGGTCTTTCCGCCCAGCAACGGGGCGCGGGTCTTCCTGAGCGAGGTGGGCTGGCGTGAATTCGCGCATCACCTGCTGTTTCATTTTCCGCACACGCCGGAGCGGCCCCTACGTTCCGATTTCGAGTCGTTCCCGTGGGCCGATGATGCCGGCGGGGTGAAGCTGCGCGCTTGGCAGCGTGGCCTCACGGGCTACCCGATTGTCGATGCCGGCATGCGCCAGCTCTGGGCCACCGGTTGGATGCACAACCGCGTGCGCATGATCGCGGCGTCTTTCCTAGTTAAACATCTCCGGCTCTCCTGGGTGCACGGAGCGCGCTGGTTCTGGGACACGCTCGTCGACGCGGATCTCGCGAGCAATACGCTCGGGTGGCAGTGGACCGCCGGCTGCGGGGCCGACGCCGCGCCCTACTTCCGCGTCTTCGCGCCGGTTCTGCAGGGGTTGAAGTTCGATTCCGAAGGCGCGTACGTGCGCCGTTGGGTGCCCGAGCTGGCTAAACTTCCCGCCGAAAACATCCATGCGCCCTGGGAGGCTCCGGCCTCGGTACTGGCCGCCGCGGGTGTCCGGCTCGGCAAGGGCGGCAACTATCCCGCGCCGATCGTCGACCACGCCACCGCCCGCAACGAGGCCCTCGCGGCTTTCAAGCGGATTCGCGGCGGCGACATCTCGGTCCGCGAATGAGCGCGCGTCCTCGCGCTGTGGTGTCCGGGGTGCGTCACCTGGTCGTGGTGCTGGGCGACCAGCTCGACGCGGGCTCCGCGGCGCTCGATGGTTTCGAGGCCTCACGTGACGCGATCTGGATGGCCGAGGTCGCCGGAGAGTCGGAGCACGTGGTTTCCTCCAAGGTCCGGACTGCGCTTTTCCTCTCCGCGATGCGGCATTTCCGCGACGCCCAGCGCGCGCTCGGACGCCAGGTGGAATACGTGGAGCTCGATTCGCCCGGCAACACACAGACCCTGGCGGGGGAGCTTGCGCGTGCACTCGCTGTTTCGCGCCCCGAGCGGGTGGTGATGGTTCAGGCGGGGGAATGGCGCCTGGATCAGGATCTTGCCGCCGTGGCCGAAGGTGCCGGGGTTCCGCTCGAACTGCGCCCGGACCGGCATTTTCTCTGCACGCCAGAGGAGTTCCACGAGCATGCCGCGGGTCGGAAGCAGCTGCGAATGGAGTTTTTTTACCGGGAGATGAGACGGCGTCACGGCGTGCTGCTGGACGAAGCCGGGGAGCCGCTGGGCGGCCAATGGAATTTCGACCACGACAACCGCGAGAGCTTCGGAAAAGAGGGGCCGCCGCGTCCGCTGCCGGCGCCGCGGAGGTTCGCCCCCGACGCGACCACCCGGGCGGTGCTGCAGCTCGTGGAAAAGCGGTTCCCGCGTCACCCGGGAGATCTTTCGGTCTTCGACTGGCCGGTGACGCCGGAGGACGCGCAGCGCGCCCTCGAAGACTTTGTCACGCACCGTTTGCCTGACTTCGGACGCTACCAGGACGCGATCTGGTGCGGGGAACCGTGGCTTTACCATTCGCTGATTTCCGCGGCGATGAATCTCAAGCTGCTCGATCCTCGAGCGGTCGTCGCCGCCGTGGAGAGGGAGGTGCGGACGGGAAAGGTTTCCCTCGCGGCGGGCGAGGGTTTCATTCGCCAGGTGCTCGG
>JAURJO010000267.1 GCA_030832235.1 Verrucomicrobiota bacterium | reverse complement strand
TCTTCCGGGCGTGTTTTTCTCGGAGAACCTCAAGGAGACGGCGAAGATCGCCGACCGCATCACGGTGATCCGCTCGATGACGCACGGCGAAGCCGCGCACGAGCGCGGTACGCACGCCATGTTCACCGGTTACCGGCCCAGCCCGGCGATCTCGTATCCGAGCATGGGCAGCGTGGTCGCCCACCAACTGGGTCCGCGGGCTGACCTGCCGCCGTACGTGCTGATCCCGAACCAGACCACGCCCTTCGCGGGCACCGGTTATCTCGGGCCCTCCTATGGCGCTTTCGCGCTGGGGAGCGACCCGGCCAGCGACGGATTCGCGGTGCGTGATCTGTCACTGCCCGGAGGCATCGACGCCGACCGATTCGCGCGCCGCCGTGAGATGCGGTCGGTCGTGGACGCGCATTTCAGTGCGCTCGAGAAATCAGACCTGCTCGACGGGATGGATTCCTTCTACCAGCGCGCGTACGCGCTCGTGAGTTCGGAGAAGGCGCGGGCCGCCTTCGACATCAAGGCCGAGCCGGCGAAGGTGCGCGACGCCTATGGCCGCAACCAGGCCGGGCAACGCATGCTGCTCGCGCGCCGCCTCGTCGAGGCGGGGGTCCGGTTCGTGTCCCTCACGTACGGCAGCTGGGATCACCATGACAACATCAAGCGCGCGAACGGCACCCAGATGCCGAACTTCGACAAGGCCTACGCCACGCTGATCCGCGACCTTGAACAACGCGGGTTGCTAGACTCGACCCTCGTCGTGGTGAGCACCGAGTTCGGCCGCACGCCCAAGATCAACGGCACCGCGGGGCGCGATCATTGGCCCAAGGTGTTCAGCGTCGCGCTGGCCGGCGGTGGGGTGAAGCGCGGCTTTGTCCACGGCGCCTCCGACGGCACCGGGGCGGA
This sequence comes from Verrucomicrobiota bacterium, assembly GCA_030832235.1. Classification (GTDB taxonomy): domain Bacteria; phylum Verrucomicrobiota; class Verrucomicrobiia; order Opitutales; family Opitutaceae; genus ER46. The sequence goes on along the minus strand of JAURJO010000267.1, from coordinate 2,311 downwards.
GCCCGACTCCGGCCCGATGGGCGTCGAGGACTTCGCGGCCACGGTCTTTCACCAGATCGGCATCGATCCGGCGCGCCAGATCATGACGCCCGGCGGGCGTCCCCAGTACATCGTCAAGGACGGTAGGGTCGTCCGCGAAATCCTCGCCTGAGTGATGCTCCCGGTGGTTTCGAGACCCGGTGGCCTTGTGAGGATCCTCGGCCTGGCGGTGGGGTTTGCCGCAAGTGCGGGGGCCGTGGCTCCTGTCCTGAATCTCGCGGAACCCTCCGGAGCGAAACGCGGCACCACCGTGGAGGTTCGCCTGCGCGGTGACCGGTTGGCCGATGCGGAGGAAATTCTGCTCTACCGTCCGGGCATTCGGGTCGAGGAGATCACCAGTAAGACCGGGCGCGAAGTGAAGGTGCGGCTGCGGATCGAGCCCGATTGCACGCTGGGCGAACATTTCCTGCGGGTGCGCACCGCGACGGGTGTTTCGGCGCTCCGAATGTTTTTCGTCGGGCCATTCGACGCGATCGATGAACGGGAGCCGAACGACAAAGCGGCCACGGCGCAAAGGGTCGCGCTCAATACGACCGTGCAGGGGACGTTGACGGCCGAGGATGAGGACTGGTTCGCGGTCGAAGCAGCGGCCGGGCAGCTAATTTCCGCGGAGATCGAGGGCGCCCGGCTCGGGCGGACAATGCTGGATCCGGTGCTGGTGCTGCGTGATCCCGCGGGGCGAGTGCTGGCGAAGTCGGATGACACACCGTTGCTCGGCCACGATGCGCATCTCTCCGTCGTCGCGCCGGCCTCCGGTAGATTCACGCTTCAGCTGCGTGACGCCGTGTACAGCGGCGTTCACGCCTACCGGCTCCATGTCGGGGATTTTCCGCGGCCCGCCGTTCTCTTTCCTCCGGGAGGACAGGCAGGATCTCGGCAGGCGGTGCGTTTTCTAGGCGGGGCGGGGGAGGAGGCGCGTCGGGAGATCACCTTGCCGCAGGAGCCGGTTGATCGTTCTGCTGTCACGCCCACGGCCGACCAGACGCCTCCCGCGCCGAATTGGCTGCGCGTTTCGCCGTTCCCCAACGCGCCTTCGGTCGAGGCCGGTCGCACCCGGGAGACTGCCGCCAAAATCGACGCCACCGTTCCTTTCGCTTTCAACGGTATCATCGCCGGCGCCGACCAGCCGGCTTTCGTGCGCTTCGCCGCGCGGAAGGACCAGCATCTCGAGTTTCAGGTCATCGCGCGGCGGGTTGGGTCGCCGCTTGATCCGGTGGTCACGGTCTTCAGCCCGAAGGGTAACACGCTCGGCTCCAACGACGACGCCGCCGGCCACCCGGACAGCTCGGTGCGCGTGCGCATCCCCGAGGATGCGGAGTACACGGTCCGCGTCGCCGACCAGCTTGGACGCGGCGGTCCGTTGCACGTTTACCGGTTGGAGATCACGGAGGTCGTTCCCTCCGTGGTGCTGAAAGTTCCCGACACTGCGCGCTACGATTACGAGACTCGAAAATCCATCGTGGTCCCGCGTGGCAACCGGTTCGCGCTGCTGCTGAACGTCACCCGCGACGGCTACAACGGGGACCTGCGCCTGCGTTTCGACGGACTGCCCGCGGGAATCACAGCGGAGGATTGCGTGGTGGGTTCCGGCGTTTCCGCCGTCCCCGTCGTCTTCTCGGCGGCGCCCGATGCGTCGGTCGCGGGAAGCCTCCTGCAGCCGCACGTCGAGCCGGTGAAGGAGGGCGAGCCCGCCGTCCGGAGCAGCTTCCGTCACACGGTTGACTGGGTGCGGATCCAGAACGACACCGTGTATGTGCGCTCCGAGGTCGACCGCATCGCGGCCGCAGTGGTGGAGGCCGTGCCGTATCAGGTGAGTGTGAAAGCCCCCGGGGTTCCCTTGGTGCAGAGTGGCGAAACCGAGTTGGCCGTCACCGCCACGCGCGAGGCGGGCTTCGAGGAGCCGATCACCGTGAAACTTCTGTGGAGCCCGCCGGGCGTCAGCGCTTTGCCCGAGGTGGTCATCCCCAAGGGCAAGACGGAGGTCAGCTACAGGTTGAGCTCCTCGGCGCGCGCGGAAACACGCCGCTCGCCGGTCGTGGTTGTCGCCAGCGCGACGGTCAACGGGGGAGCGGCGTGGGTTTCGTCGCCGGCGGTGCCGCTCGAGCGCCTCCTCCGCGTACTCCGAACAACTCGGGTGGAAGCGACAGGCGCGCGGTAGCACCGGACTGATGAAATAGCGATAGCTCCGCACGACGAGGCGCAGCAGTTCAGTCATCGATTGATCTTCAAAAACAATCCGCGCAAGCGCGAGATCATGTCGGCCGCCGGCCGG
>JAURJO010000266.1 GCA_030832235.1 Verrucomicrobiota bacterium | reverse complement strand
AGCACACGGTCGTCCTCAAGGTCGAGTTCGAGTCCGGCCTCGCGCAGACGCCGCATCAATTGCCCGCGATAGGCCTCGGGCACCATCGGGGCGCGCGCCGCGATCACGTCCATCTGCCGGTGCAGCAACTCCACCCGCTGCAAAAAATCCACCAGCAACGCCTCTCCCTCGCGGGCCCGCATCGCGGCAAACGCCCGCAGGGCGCCGGCGAGCGCCTCCGCGACCGCCGGCTGCGCCAACTCGGTTGCCGGCAGCTTCACCTGCGAACGCTGGGCGTTGGCGATCTGCCAGAGCAGGTCGGCGCTCGGCGCGAAATCCACGTTCTCCCGGGCCGCAAACGCCTGCAGCCGGTCGAGGGCGGCCGCCGCGGCCTCCTCGTCCCAAGCGGCGCCAGCCTGCCGCCCCGCACCTTCGACCTCCACCACGACACTGACCCGACCGCGCGCCGCCACCTGACGCACCTGCTCGGCGAGCGAGGCCTCCATTTCCCGCCATTCGTCCGGCAGGTTGATCGCCAGATCCAGCGAGCGACGGTTGACGGAACTCACTTGGACGGTGACCGCCAGCGCATCGAGCGAGGCGGACCCGCGACCATATCCCGTCATGCTTCTCACAGCGTGACCCCCAGAATGCGCGCCACCTGGTTCACGTCCTTGTCGCCCCGGCCGGAGAGGTTGATGATCAGGATCTCATCGCGGCGCATCTCCCGAGCCCGCTTCATCCCGTGCACCAGCGCATGCGTGCTTTCGAGAGCGGGAATGATGCCCTCCAAACGGGAGCAGAGCTGAAAGGCCTCCATCACCTCGTCATCGCACGCGTGGGCGTAGGCGATCCGTCCGCGATCACGGTAAAACGCATGCTCCGGTCCGATCGCCGCGTAATCGAGTCCGGCGCTGACCGAGTGGGTGAGCTCAATCTGGCCGTCGTCATTCTGGAGGATGTAAGTCTTGCACCCCTGAAGTACGCCCAGCTTGCCGCCCTCGAAACGCGCCGCGTGGTCGCCGCGCCGGATGCCGCGACCGCCGGCCTCGACACCCACCAGCCGCACCGCGGTGTCCTCGAGAAACTCGAAAAAGAACCCGATGGCGTTGGAACCGCCGCCCACGCAGGCGATCATCTCGTCGGGTAGCCGTCCCTCACGCGCCAGGATCTGCTCACGCACCTCGCGGCCGATCACGCGGTGAAAATCGCGCACCATCATCGGGTACGGGTGCGACCCCAGAGCAGAGCCGAGGATGTAGTGCGTGCCGCGCACGTTGGTGACCCAGTCTCGCATCGCCTCGTTGATCGCCTCCTTCAACGTGCGTTGACCGGCCTCAACCCCCCGCACTTCCGCGCCCATCAGGCGCATGCGAAACACGTTCAGCGCCTGCCGCTCCATGTCGACCGCACCCATGTAGACGACGCATTGCAGGCCGAACTTCGCGCAGACCGCGGCGGTGGCTACGCCGTGCTGACCGGCGCCGGTCTCCGCGATGATCCGCTTCTTGCCCATCCGCCGCGCCAGCAGCGCCTGGCCGAGCGCGTTGTTGATCTTGTGCGCTCCGGTGTGGAGCAGGTCCTCACGCTTGAGGTAAATACGCGCGCCGCCGCAGTGCGCGGTCAGACGTTCCGCAAGGTAAAGCTCCGTCGGGCGCCCCGCGAACTCCTTCAGGTGCGACCGCAGTTCCTCGCCGAAGGCCGGATCAACCCGGGCCGCATCGTAGGCCTTTCCGAGATCGGAAAGCGCGGTCGTCAGCGTCTCTGGCACGAACACCCCGCCATAGGGGCCAAAATGCCCGCCGGAATCCGGCAGGCTGGAGCGATCAACAACTTCGGGCGCGGCGACGGCTGACATCCCGCCAACGGCAACCCGCGTCACCGGCGAACGCAAATCCGATTTCCTCTCAGCGACGCCGGAGGTAGGTCAGCACGTCCTCGAAGCGGGTGCGGTTCGACTCGTCGGCCGAGACCAGATTCTCGTGCGCCTCCAGCACCAGACGCGCGTTCTCGGCCTGCGAGAGCTGCCGCGTGCCCAGTGCAGTATCACAATGCGTCGCGCCGGGATCGCCGTCGCCGGCCTCGATCGTCACCAAACGGTGCAATCCGAGGTTGCGCATCAACTCCACGTTGCGCGCCCCCGCGCGCAGCACCACGAAGGTGCCCTGCGGCGAAGCCTTGCGCAGCGAGATGGCCGCTCCGGCCAGCACCCCGAGGAACGTGCTGTCCATCCCCGCGCAGCCCTGGCAGTCGAGCACAAAGCGCGTTCGCCCGTGGCCCAGCATCTCCGCGATGAAGTCGCGCAGGCTGCCGCTGTTCTGGAAGTTGGCGCGGCCCTCGACCCGGATGACCACGGGATCAGACTGCGGGTCGACAAGGAAAACAGAGGCGCCGGAAGCTTCGGACATGGATCTATGGAGACGTCACCGGAGCCCGCGCGTTTCCGCGGGCTCCGGCGAACGGCGGACTCAGGAGCGGGCGACGATCTGGCGCAGCACGTAGGGAAGGATTCCGCCGTGTTGGTAGTAATCGATCTCGATGGGTGTATCGATGCGGCAGCGCACCGGCACGTCCTCCACCGCACCGTCTCGGCGGGTGATGCGAAGAGTGAGGTCCTGCTGCGGGCGCAGCGAGGGCGACAACCCGAGCACGTCGAATTTCTCATGGCCGTCGAGTTTCAGGGTCTGGGCGGTGACGCCCTCCTTGAATTGCAGCGGCAGCACGCCCATGCCGACGAGGTTCGAGCGATGGATGCGCTCGAAGCTCTGCGCGACCACGACTTTCACGCCGAGCAGGTTGGTGCCCTTGGCGGCCCAGTCGCGCGAGGACCCGGTGCCGTACTCCTGGCCGGCCACGACGATGAGCGGCGTGCCGTCGGCGATATGGCGCGCGGAGGCATCGTAAATCGACATCTCCTCACCCGTGGGCTGGTAGATTGTGTTACCGCCCTCCTTGCCGCCGAGCATCAGGTTCTTGATCCGGACATTGGCGAAGGTCCCGCGCGTCATCACGCGGTCGTTGCCGCGGCGGGAGCCGTAGGAGTTGAAATCCTCGAAGACCACGCCGTTCTCCAGCAAGTGGCGGCCGGCCGGAGAGGACTTCTTGATGGCGCCGGCGGGGGAAATGTGGTCGGTCGTGACCGAGTCGCCGAAGATGCCGAGCGGACGGGCGCCCTGGATCTCGCGGATGACGCCGGGCTGCATCCCGAAGTTCGCGAAGAACGGCGGCTCCTGGATGTAGGTGGACTTCGCGTCGAACTCGTAGACGTTACCCGTGGAGGCGGGGATCTCGTTCCACTTGGGATTCTGCGCGGCGAAGTCGCGGTAGAGCTTGCGGAAGACCTCGGGCTTCAGCGCGGCCTGCATCGCGTCGCGCACCTCGGCCAACGTGGGCCAAATGTCGGCGAGATACACCGGAGCGCCCTCCTTGTCCTCGCCGAGCGGCTCGCAGCTCAGATCGATGTCGACCCGGCCGGCCAGCGCAAACGCCACCACGAGGGGCGGCGACATCAGGAAATTGGCTTTCACGTTCTGATGCACACGGGCCTCGAAGTTACGGTTCCCCGAGAGCACCGAAGCGGTGATGAGGTCGTTCTTCACCACGGCGTCCTCGATGCCGGCGTCGAGCGGACCGGAGTTGCCGATGCAGGTGGTGCAGCCGTAGCCGACGGTGTTGAACCGGAGCTTATTCAGGTAGGGCTGGAGACCTGTCTTCTTCAGGTAATCGGTGACCACGCGGGACCCCGGGGCCAACGATGCCTTCACGGCCGGGTTCACCTTCAGGCCCTTCTCCACGGCCTTTTTGGCGAGGAGTCCGGCCGCGAGCATGACGCTCGGGTTGGACGTGTTCGTGCAGCTCGTGATCGCGGCGATCACGACCGAACCGTGACCAAGCTTGGCTTTGCGGCCGGCGGCGGTCTCGACCTTCACGCTTGAGCCGAACGCCGCACGCGCCTTGCCGAAGCCGTTTTCGGTGACCGGACGCTGGAACGCACCGAAGAACTCGCGCCGCAGGCTGGAGAGCTCGATGCGATCCTGCGGCCGCTTGGGGCCCGCCACGCTCGGGAGCACGGTGCCGAGATCGAGGCTGAGGTCGGTGGAGTAGTCGATCTGCCCCTGGCCCGGAATGCCCCAAAGACCCTGCGCCTGATAATAGGCCTCGTAGAGGGCAACCTGCTTTTCATCGCGGCCGGTGGCCCGTAGGTACGCGGAGCACTCCGCGTCGATCGGGAAGAAACCCATCGTGGCGCCGTACTCGGGGGCCATGTTGGCGATCGTGGCACGATCCACGACCGGCAACGCCTGCGCTCCAGGCCCGTAGAATTCGACGAACTTGCCGACCACCTTGGCCTTGCGGAGCATCTGCGTGACCGTCAGCGCCAGATCCGTGGCGGTGACGCCCTCGCGCAGCGAGCCGGTAAGATGAACACCGACGACATCCGGCGTGAGGAAATAAACGGGCTGCCCGAGCATGCCGGCCTCGGCCTCAATGCCACCCACGCCCCAGCCGACGATACCGATGCCGTTGATCATCGTGGTGTGGGAGTCGGTCCCCACCAGAGTGTCGGGATAGTATACGTCGT
>JAURJO010000265.1 GCA_030832235.1 Verrucomicrobiota bacterium | reverse complement strand
GAAGGTCATAGCCGAGTGGACGCCCCGCAGTGAACGGGGTCTCTCGATGGCGATCTTTTCCAACGGCAACATCGTCGGCGCGATGATCGCGCCGCCGCTCATCGCCGGCATCGCTCTGCATTTCGGCTGGCAGTGGGGGTTCGTGTTCAGCGGCGCTGTCGGTCTCGCCGTGCTGTGGCTTTGGTGGCGGATGTACCATCCGCCCGAAACGCACCCGCGCCTCAGCAGCGAGGAGCGGAACCACATCCTGCGGGAGCGGGGCGCCGCGGCCGTCGAGGCCACCTCGTGGCGCGACCTGCTGTGCCAGCCGATGTGCTGGGGATTTCTCGGTGCGCGGTTCTTCACCGATTCATTGTCGTTCTTCTTTTCATTCTGGCTGCCGGAGTATCTCCAGACGAGCCGGGGCTTCAGCCTGGCGATGCTCGCGCTCGTGGGGTGGATCCCATTTCTCGCCGCCGACGTCGGCGGACCCGGCGGCGGCGCGTTGTCCGACTGGCTCGTGCGCCGCGGTCTTCCCGCCCGCCGCGCGCGGCTCTCGCTGATGGCCGGCGCGGCACTGCTCATGCCATTGTCGCTCTGGGCCGTGCGCACGCCCAATACGGCGCTGGCGGTGGGGCTGATCGCCGTGCTGCTCATGGCGGCCTCGTGCTGGAATGTAAACCTGCTCACCCTAGCTGCCGAAAGCGTGCCGCGCGCCCAGGTGGCCACGTTGGTGGCACTCTCCGGTTTTGGCGGCGCCCTCGGCGGGATTCTCTCGACGCTCGCCACCGGCCAGACGATTCAGCGCTTCGGCTACGTGCCGGTATTCACGGCGGTCGGCGGACTGCACCTCGTGGCGCTCGGAATCCTATGGTGGGCGATTCGGGCGGCCGCGGCTAAACCAAACGCATCTCTTTCGGATGTAGCGGCAGGCTTGTCGTGAGGAATCGCACGCTGTAAGCAAATCCTCCCCCCCGGAGAATCCACGCAACTCGTAACGCCGCTTCCTCCCGACATCTTGTTACGCATTACGTGACGTGTCCGCGGCGAGCGGCCGCGGCTACACCGAACGCTCCTCTTTCGGATGTAGCGGTAGGTTGGTCGTTACAAAACGCATGATGTAGCCGAGGGCGCCCCCCTCGGAAAATCCACGCAACTCGTCGCGCCGCTTCCTGCCCGGCACTTTGTCACGTAACCCGTGACGCAGCCGCGGCGGCGCGCGCAGCGGGGAGGCCGTGCCTCAGGGCACGATCGTCATCTCGCGCAGCAGATGCGCGGCGCCGTCGACCTCGGCCATCACCCAGAGCATGTAACGCGAGTCGCAGTGGATGCTGCGGGTGCGAACCTTGTCGTAGAAATAATCCGACGCCACGGTGTCGTACGTGCCGTCGAACAGGAGGCCCACGAGTTCACCGCGGGCGTTGAGGGTGGCGGACCCGGAGTTGCCACCGGTCGTGTCTACGGTGGAAAGGAAATTCACCGGCACGTCACCGAGGCGCGCATCGGCGAAGGGCGTGGCCTTGCCGCCGCGCAGCGCCTTGATCGCGGCAAGCTGGGCGGCCGGCGCGTTGAACTCGCCGGTGCCCGTGGCCTTGGCGGCGACGCCGCGCAGCGTGGTCTGCGGCAGGTACATCAGACCGTCGCGGCTCTCGACGCCTTTCACGGTTCCGTAGGTGACGCGAAGTGTGGAATTGGCGTCGGGCGAGACGAGCCCGCCCGCCTGCGCGAGCACGGCCTCGGCGTAGACCGGCGTGATCCGCGCGAGTCGGCCGCCGAGGTCCTTGGCGGCGTTGCGGATCTCCTCCTGCAGCGGGGCGAGCGCGGCCGCGAGGACGAGCAGCGTGTCGCCCGTCCCTGTAAGTTCCGCGGGGGTCTTCTCAAAGAGGCCGAGACGGAAATCACGGTCGTACAATTTCGAGCCGGCCACCTGGCGATCCACCCAAGCGGAGACCTTCGCGACGGCGTCGGACTCGGACTGGCCGGCGGAGAGCCCGATCATCCGGTCGAGAACCTCGATCCGGGCGCCGGCCGGCAGCCGGGCGATGGCAGAGAGGTTGTAAACCATCATGGCGCGGTCGGCCTTGCGATCGAGGCTGCGCTGGAGGCGGTCGAGGCTCTCGCGGGTGCGGGCCCAATTGCGCTGCTGGTAGAACGGATCGCGTTCGGCGTCGGGCTTCGCGCGCTCGACGGCAAGACGGTGGAGGGTCTCCGCCGCGCCGAGCGCCCCGGACCCGCCGGCGAATTCCGCGAGTAGCAGGTTTCGCTCGCGGGTGCGGATACGCTCGGCGTTGAGGGCGCCAATCTCCGTGATGACGCGCCCGAACTTCGACTGCCGCGAGGGATCGGCAGCGATCCAGGCCAGCAGCGCCTTCTCGCTGTCCTCCTTCTGCCCGAGCACGCCGCCGCGAACCATCGCCTCGTGCACCCCGCGGGTCTTCGTCAGGACGTTGTTCAGTCCGCGAATGCGCGTGGAGACACGGAGCGCGGTTTCCGGATCGCCCGACCCGACCTTCTCGAGGATCCCGATCTGCTCGACGTTGCGACGGATCGTACGCGGCAGGGAGAACTCAACCGTCTCACGCACCGACTCGAAGGTGTTGAAACGCGCCGTGCGGCCGGGATAGCCGGCCACGAAGATCACCTCGTCCGGCGAGGCGCCTCGGCCGGAGACCTTCAGCCAGTGTTTCGGGCGGTAAGGAACGTTGTCGGCCGAGTAGGCGGCGGGCTTGCCGTCCTTGGAGACGTACGCGCGGAGGAAAGAGAAGTCGCCGGTGTGGCGCGGCCACTGCCAGTTGTCGGTCTCGCCGCCGAAATTGCCGATGCCGGCCGCCGGCGCGTAGACGAGCCGCACATCGCGGATCTCCAGCTGGGTGATGGCGAAATAGCGCAGTCCCTCAAAGAAGGAAGACACCGTGCAGCGGTAACCCTCCTGTTTCTCCCGCTCGGCGGTGAGGGCCTTCTGGCGGCGCTCGATCAGGTCGTAGTACGCGCGACCGGTCGTGCCAGCGGGGATGTCGCCCGTGACCGCGGCGGTGACGTCCTCCACCGCCACCGTGACGAACACCCGCGAGCCGGGCCCGCTGGGCAGCTCATCGGCGCGGCCCGCGGCCAGGAAGCCGTCGACCATCAGGTTGCGGTCGGGCCGGGAGTTGAACTGCAGCGCGGCCTGCACGCAGTGGTGATTGGTGACGATCAGGCCCTCGGGAGAGACAAACGAGGCGCTGCAGCCGCCGAGCGAGACGATCGCGCCCATCGGAAAGCCGGTGAGGTCGGCGAACGCCTTGGGGTCGCCCTCGTAGCCCAGCGCCCGCAGGCGCCCGGCGAGCTGCGGCATCTGTTGCGGCATCCACATGCCCTCGTCGCCGTGCGCGGGCGACCAGGCGAGGACGGCGGCGGCGAAGAGCGAAGCGAGGGTGCGGAGGCGCGGGAGTTTCATGGTCTTTGAGGCGGAACCGTGGCGGGGACCGCGCCACGGGTAAAGTCCGCGCTGGGTGAAAAGCCCTCCATGGCGTTTGCCTTCAACCGGCTTTCGAATTCACAACCTTACCCAACATGCGAAAAACTCCCTCGCTCTCCCTCCTCGCTTTGCTCCTGGCTCCCGTTTTCGCGGCCGAAGCCACCGACCCCGGCCCCGGCTTCAGCGTCAAGCACATGGACCTCACGGTCGCCCCCGGAGCCGACTTCGCGAAGTTCGCGGCGGGCGGCTGGTATGGACGCACCACGATCCCGTCCGACAAGTCGCGCTGGGGCGGATTCGACGAGCTCGCGGAGCGCAACTGGGGCCACGTGAAGGCCTTGGTCGAAGCGGCGGCCGCCAACCCCGGCGCACCGGGATCCAACACCCAGAAGGTGGGCGACATGTTCGCCGCGGCGCTGGATGTGGCGGCGATCAATGCCCGCGGCCTGAAGCCGATCGAGCCGATGCTCGCGAGGATCGCCGCGGTGAAGTCACCGGAGGAACTGGCGGCCGTCTGCGCCGACATGCACGTGGAGATCGGCAATCCGCTCTTCGGCATGGCGTTCTATGCCGACCAGAAGAAGAGCGACACCTACGCCTTCTATCTCGGCCAGGGAGGGACGAGCCTGCCGTCGAAGGAATATTATTTCTCGGAAAAGTTCGCGCGCGAACGCTGGGAGTTCACCGGCCACGTCGCCCGCATGCTCGAGCTCGCCGGCGAACCCAAGGCCTCCGCCTACCAGAAGGCCGAGGTCGTCTTCGGCCTCGAGAAGGCGATGGCGGAGAACTCCAAGCTGCCCGTCGAACTCCGTGACCGGCTCGCCAACTACAACAAGATGACGATCGCCGAGGCGATCGCCGCCTACCCGGGACTCCCGCTGCGGCGCTTCATCGAGGTCCTCGGCGTGCCGGCCGGCGTCACGGACGTGATCGTGGGCCAGCCCAAGTTCCTCGAGGGCTTGTCCAAGCTCATGCGGGAACGTCCGCTCGACGACTGGAAGACCTACGTGCGCTGGCATCTCATCCGCTCGGCCGCGCCCTATTTGACCGAAGCCCTAGACGAGGAGCGCTTCCGCTTCTACGGCACCGTGCTCAACGGCACCCCGAAACAGGAACCGCGCTGGCAGCGCGCCGCCCGGCTGGTCGACGGCAGCATTGGCGACGCGCTCGGCCAGCTCTACGTCGCGAAACATTTCCCGCCGGAGTCCAAAGCCCGCATGCTGGAGATGATCGGCAACATCAAGGCGGTCATGCGCGACCGGCTGACGACGCTCGAATGGATGTCCGAGGAGACCCGCCGCAAGGCCGTGGCGAAGTTCGACCGTTTCGAGGCGATGATCGGCTACACCGACAAATGGCGCGACTTCTCGGCGGTGGAGATCCGCCGCGACGACCACTTCGGCAACGTGGCCCGCGCCGCGCGAGCCCAGTCACGGCGGCAGATCGACCGCACCGGCGGCAAGGTCGATAAGCGCGAGTGGGGCATGACGCCCTCGACGGTGAACGCGTACTTCTCGCCGGTAACCAACCAGATCGTGTTTCCCGCGGGCATCCTGCAGCCGCCCTTCTTCGACGCCGCGATGGACGACGCCGTGAACTACGGCGCCATCGGCTGCGTGATCGGGCATGAGATCACTCACGGTTACGACGACCAGGGCCGTCGTTCCGACGCCGACGGCAACCTGGTGGACTGGTGGACGCCCGAGGACGCCGCGAAGTTCCGCGAGCGCGCCCAGCGCGTGGTGGAGCAGTTCAACGGCTACCAGGCGCTGCCCGGACTCGCGATCAACGGTCAGCTGGCGCTCGGCGAGAATATCGCCGACCTCGGTGGCGTCTCGATCGCGTTCGAGGCGCTCCAGCGCTCGCTGAAGGGTAAGCCGGCGCCGGCGAAAATCGACGGCTTCACGGCGGAGCAGCGTTTTCTCATTTCTTGGGCGCAGCAGTGGCGCACGGCCTACCGCGAGGACGCGATGCGGCTGCAGGTCGCGCGCGGTCCCCACGCCCCCGGCAACTTCCGCGCCATCGGTCCGCTCGTGAACTTCCAGCCCTTCTACGACGCCTTCGGGATCAAGGAGGGGGACAAGCTCTGGAAGGCGCCGGCCGACCGAGCGAAGATCTGGTGAAACAGGCGGCCGCGCGCCGCCTTCACTCCGTGTGCCGCTTCGCTTTGGAGCGGCCACCCTTCCAGATGTCGTACTGCGGGTCGGCGTGCTCGGCGAAGAAGGCATCGAGCCGCCGTGCCAGACCCGCGCGGGTTTCCTCCAAGCCGGGCTGCCCGTAGAGGTTGAAGCGCTCGCGCGGATCCTTGCGCATGTCGTAGAGCTCGAAAGGTCCGCTCGGGAAGCGCGCGACGTACTTCCAACCGTCGGTGCGGATGGCGCGCACGGTCTCCATCTCGTAATAGACCGTGTTGTCCCACGCGGCTGGCATGCCGCCATCGAGCACCGCGGAGAAGTCGCGACCGGGAGAACGCGGCGCGCGGGGCATACGATCACCGAGCCCGAGGTACCCGAGCACCGAGGGCAGGAAATCGTAATTGCTCACCAGCAGATCCGAGGTGCAGCCGGCGGGGATGCGGCCGGGTTGCCGGAAAATCAGCGGGATCTGCATCATCAACTCGTGGGCGCCGATCGGGCGGAAATGGTCGCCCATGCCCCACATGCCGTTCTGGCCGCCCATCCAGCCCTGGTCGGAGGCGTAGGCGACGAGGGTGTCGTTCTCGAGCCCGAGACGCCGCAGCGTGGCGAGGACGTCGCCCACGCCGTCGTCGACCCCGCTCACCTCCGCCGCCGTGCGTTCCATCGCGTTGCGGGTGTTGTGGAAACCCTTGTTGGCCGATTGCCACGGGTGCATCGGCTCCACGGGAAACGACTTGAACTGCACGCCGCGGTAGTAGTCCGCGTGCCGGTTGCGGGGCGGGTTCTGCATCAGTTGCCCGAGCACGTAAGGGCCGTTGTACGCGAGGAAGAGGAAGAAGGGCCGGTCCTTGTTCCGCTCGATGAACTCGATGCCTTTCCGCGTCCAGAGGTCCGTCGTGTAACCCGCCTCCATCCGCACCTGGCCGTCCTCGATCACCTCCTGGTTGTAAAACTCCTTCGTGTGGCCGTCGGGCTTCGTCACCCAGTACGAGAAGCCCTCCGAGGGCGTGAGATTCGCCCCGAGGTGCCACTTGCCGCTCAGGCCGCAGACGTAACCCGCGTCACGCAGGATCTCCCCGAGGGAGGTGAACTCGCGCAGCGTATTGTACGCCTCGGGGCCCATCATGAACTTCGGGTCGAGAAACGAGTGCACCCCGTGCTGCGAGGGCAGCAGGCCGGTCAGAAACGTCGCGCGCGTCGGAGAGCAAACCGGGTTGCTGCTCAGCGCCCGCGTGAAGCGCACGCCCTGCGCCGCGAGCCCGTCGATGTGCGGCGTGCGGATATCGGGGTTGCCGTAGCACCCGAGTGTCCACGCGCCCTGGTTGTCGGTGAGGATGAAGACGAGATTCGGCGGCCGCGCCGCGCCAAGGGAGGCGAAGGGAAGGAGAACCGAAGCGAGGAAGGGGAGACAACGGAGCTTCATGGGGCGGGGTTCACGCAGCGAAGCGCCCTCACCCCGCGCGGTCAGGCCAAAACTCGGCGGCGCACGGCACCGCCCACACCGGAGCTTCCTTCTGGGCGTTGGCGCCCGACCGCCCTGCTCAGGGCGCGAGGTGGCGCTCCAGCCACGCGTAGGCGCGTTCGCGCATCGCGGGCGGGAAGTCGTGCTCGCAGTCAGGATGCTCGATCGCGATCGCGTCGGGGGAGCCGAGGAAAGCGTAGACCGGCCGCGCGGCGGCCACCACCCGGCCGGCGCTCTGCCATTTGAAGTTGGCGTCGCCCTTCGGCGAGACCGCGAGGAAAGCGCGCGGCGCGAGCGCGCCGGCCAGCTCGTGGAAGTCGAACGGGATCTGCTCCAGCCGTCCGGCGTAGGCGCTGATGCGAGGCATGTAGCGCTCCTGACCCCACGCCTGACCCGGCTTCCACACCGCCGCCTGCTTCTCCTGGTAGTAGTCGAGGAACGAGTCGAAGCCGCAGCTGGACACGACCGCCTTCACGCGTTCGTCAAACAGCGCCGTGAAGATCGAGTTGTGGCCGCCGAGCGAGTGGCCGATCGCGCCGAAGCCGCGCGGTGAGACCCCGGGTGTCGCGGCGAGCACGTCGAGCCCGCGGATATTGTCCCAAACCGCCTTCATCGTGCCGCTCACGTAACCGAGGCCCGCGAGGTCGGGTTTGTACTCCGCGAGATGCGGGTAAGGCGGAGCCAGCACGACAAAGCCGCGGCGGGCCAGCTCCTCTCCGTAGTTGCGGTTGGGCTTGGTGGCATCGGTCACCACCCCCACGACCGGCCGGTTACCCTCGATATTGTTGGTCGGCATCAGCGCCAGCACGCCCGGACGCAACGCTCGCCCCGCGAGCACGTCCTTCGGGATGAGCAGGTAGGCCGGCACGCGAGCGCCGGGCTCGGCAAGATAGGTGATTTCCCGCCGTATAAAGGAACCGCAGTCGGTCTCCCGCTCCACCTTCACGTCGAGCGGCACCCGCTTCGCCGCGCCGGGCAGCGGGCCCATCACGCTCTCGGCACCGGCGCGGATTTCCGCGCGGCGCCGAGCCCAATCGGCCGGAGAGCGCACCGGCTGCACTGAACCGTCGACCGCGCGATACTGGAGCAGGTTCTCGCGATCAAGGCGCGGCGCCGCGGTGGAGGCGGTCGCGGCAAAAAGGGAAATGAGAGCGACCGGGACTAAGCGGAGGGGTAAACGGGACAACATGCACCGCTGATAAACGCACCGCCGATCGCGTCGATCTGGTTTTACCTTGAGCGGCCCGCAGCCGGGCCGTAACCGCTTCGCCGCCATGCCCGCCCAGCCCGCCCGTTACCTCACCGCCGGCCGCCTCGCGGTCGAGATCCATGCCGACCGCCCCGCCATGGGCGAGGCCGCCGGCCGCGCCGCCGCCGCGCACCTGCACGACGTCATCGCCGCGCAGGGCCATGCCCGTGTCATCTTCGCCTGTGCGCCATCGCAGGATGAATTCCTCACGTCGTTGATCGCCGCGTCGCGCTCCGGCCACACCGCGGTCGATTGGTCGCGCGTGACGGCGTTCCACATGGACGACTACGTGGGGCTGGCCGGCACGCACCCGCAGAGTTTCCGCACCTACCTGCGCGAACACCTGCTGAGCCACGTGAAGGTCGGCGCCTTCCACCCGATCCCGGCCGAGGAAGCGGACGCCGCGGGCGTGTGCGCCCGCTACACCGCGCTGCTCGCGGAGAAGCCGATCGATCTGATCTGCCTCGGCATCGGCGAGAACGGCCACATCGCGTTCAATGATCCACCGGTGGCCGACTTCGAGGATCCGCACCTCATCAAGATCGTCGAGCTGGACCACGCGTGCCGGCAGCAGCAGGTGAACGACGGCTGCTTCCCGAACTTGGACGCGGTGCCGCGGCACGCCTTCAGCCTCACGGTCTCGATCTTCCGTCGCGCGCGGCGCCTCAGCATCCATGTGCCGGGACCCCGCAAGGCGGCCGCCGTGCAGGCGACCATCGAGGGGCCGATCACGACCGCATGTCCGGCGTCGATCCTCCGGCTGCACCCGGAGGCGACGCTCTTCGTCGATCGCGCCTCCGCCCAACTGCTGCGCACCTGAACGCGGCTCCCTGAGTCAGGAGCAACCCGCGAGCGGTTTGGGCCGAGCCCTGCGGCTCAGGATTTCTCGCGGAGCACCGCGAGGATCTTTTTCTCGTAGGTCTCGGCCTCCTCCGCGCCGACCTTGCGGTCGCGGATCATACCGGCGCGGTCGATAAGAAAGGTCGTGGGAATGCCCTCGACCCCGCCGAACGCGGCGACGACGGCCTCGTCGCCCATCACCAATTGGTAATTGATACCGGTCTTCGCGGCAAAGGGCTTCACCACGCCGGGACCGCCTTGGTCGAGGGAAATGCCAACGATCACGAGACCGTCCTTGCCGTGTTTGCGGACCATCTCGATGTAGCCGGGGATCTCGGCGCGGCAGGGCGGGCACCACGTCGCCCAGAAATCGACCACGACCACCTTGCCCTTGAATTGCGAGAAAGAGATCGGCTTCCCATCGAGGTCCTTAAGCGTCCACGCCGGAGCGGGGGCGATCCGCGGCAGGGCCGCGGCGGAGGCGGAAGGTTTCTCGGCGGCCACGGCGTCACCGCCGGAGCGGGAGCAGGCGAAAGCGAGGCAGGCGGCGGCGGCGAGAACGGCGGTGCGGGCGAGCGAGCGGGTGGTCATGGCGGAAAATCCAGGGCTCAGGGTTGGGACGTCTCGGGAATCTCCACCCCGAGGGTCGTGATGAACTTCTTCATGGCCGGCGTGAGCACGCGGCCTTTGCGGTGGAGGATGGCGAGCGGGCGGGTGAAATCCTTCCCGCGGAAACGAATCACGCTGAGCGTGCCCTGCTTCTGCTCCTGGGCCACGGTGGCCTGCGGGACGATCGCGACGCCGTGGTCGATCTCCACGGCGCGTTTCACCGTCTCGATGTTGTCGAACTCCATCACCGGTTCGATCTCGAGGCTGTGGTCGCGGAAGATGGCGTCGACCGCCTTGCGCGTCGGGATGTCGGGGTCGAAACCGATCACCTTCTGACCCGCGAGATCGCGGATATCGATCTCGGCGCGCTTCGCGAGCGGGTGCTGCGGGTGCGTGATGAGCACCAGGTGGTCGTTGCGGAAAGGCAGCACCTCGATCTGGCGCTGCTTCACCGGGAAGGCGACCAGGCCGAAATCGACCGAGTTGTGGAGGATGTCCTCGTACACGAGGTTCGAGCGCCGGTACTCGATGCGCACGTTCACCGAAGGGTAGTCGTGCAGGAACTTCTTGATGAAGGGAGGCAGCTCGTGGAGCCCGATCGAGTAGACGGTGGAGATGCGGATGGTGCCACTGATCACCTTCTTCATCTCCTGCAGCTCCGAGAGCAGCTTCTCGTAGGTGTGGAGGATCTCGTTGGCCGACTCGTAAACCCGCTGGCCCTCGCGCGTGAGCTGGAACTGCTTCTGGCTCCGGTCGATCAGCAGGGTCTTGAAGTGCCGCTCCATCGCCCTCGCCTGCTGGCTCACCGCGGACTGGGTGATGCCGTTGAGCTTGGCGGATTTTGAAAAACTCTTCGTCTCAACCAAGTCCGCGAAGATTTTGAAGTTCTCGATCTGCATGATAAGCTCGCTTTAACGCCATAAGGATAGAAACCCGCCTGATTCCGCAAACGCCAATTAGCAGGGCTTAACACGCCGCCTTCGCCACCGCCCCTCCCATGCTGCCCTCCGTCGAGGAATTCTCCGCCCGCGTCGATGCGATCCGCGCTCGCATCGCGGCCGCCTGCCAGCAATCGGGACGTGATCCGGCTGGCGTGGAACTCATGGCGGTAACCAAGACCCACCCGCCGGAAGCAGCCCAGCTAGCCGCCGGGAAAGGCCTGCGCTCCGTCGGCGAAAACCGCGTACAGGAGGGCGCCACCAAGCGCGCCGCCTGCGCCGCCACCGCACCCGGGCTGCGCTGGGAACTCATCGGCCACCTGCAGTCCAACAAGTCGCGCCTGGCCGCGGAAAACTTCGACCGCATCCAGAGCGTCGACAGCGTGAAGCTCGTCCGCCATCTCGCCCGCGCCGCCGCGGAAAACAATCGCGTGCTCGGCGTGCTCCTGCAGATCAACGCGGGCCATGATCCCGCGAAGTTCGGCGCGGAAACGACCGACGCCCCCGCCCTGCTCGAGGCCGCCTTGGCCGAACCCGCGTTGCGCGTCGATGGCCTGATGACCATCGCGCCACTCGGCGTCACGCCGGAAGAGACCGCGGAGCTGGCGCGCCGGACGTTCGATGCTTTGCGGACGATCCGCGATGACCTCGCCACCCGCTTCAGCCGGCCGCTCCCCGAGCTCTCGATGGGCATGACCGGCGACCTCGAGCCGGCCGTCGCCGCCGGCAGCACGATCGTGCGCGTGGGCACGGCTTTGTTCGGCGCACGGTGATCGCGGCGCGGTTTCCCCGTTGCACCGGGGAGGAAAGGATTCTCGTCTGACCCCGTGGAAAAGACCGCCCTCGCCGCAACGGAACGAGCCGCGCTGATCGCGCTGCTTGACGATCCGAGCCCGGCGGTGCGCCGCGCCTTGGGCGCACGTTTTTCCGCGCTGGGCGAGCCGGCGGGCTTCCTGCTCCGCGAGGTGGCAGCCGGCGATGACCGCCAGCTCGCGCGCCACGCACTGGAGTACCTGGAGGAACTCGGCCTTTGCGATCCCGTCGCCGAATTCCGCGCCTACATCCGCGGCCGCCGCTACGAGCTCGAGACCGGCAGCCTGCTGCTCGCGCGCATCGCCAACCCGCGGCTCGACGAGGCCGCGTGCCGCGCACAGCTCGACGCGATGGCCGCCCGCTGCCGCGAGCTCATCGCCAACCCATCGTCGTCGCGCGAAAAATGCCGCGCGATCAACCGCGTGCTGTTCCACGAGTGCGGTTTTCACGGGAACACCGAGAACTACACCGACCCGCGCAATAGTTTCCTCGACCAGGTGCTCGAGCGGCGCACCGGCCTGCCAATCTCGCTGAGCATCGTCTATCTGCTCGTCGCGGCCCGCGCCGGAGTGGAGTTGGAGCCGGTCGGCCTGCCCGGACATTTCCTTGTCGGCTGCTTCGCCGACGGTCTGCCGTTCTTCGTCGACGCGTTCGAAGGCGGGGTTTTCCGCGGCGCGGCCGACGTGCTCGACGCCCTTTCCGCGCGGCCGGGCGGGCTCAAACCGTCAGATCTTGCGCCGACCAGCGTCGCAGAGGTCCTGTGCCGAAGCTGCCGCAACCTCGCGCGCCACTACGAGGCTTCGCTCGAGCTCGAACGCGCGCGGCTCTTCACCGGCCTCGTCGGCGAGTTCGAAGCCGCGCATTCCCGCCAGCAGGCGTGACGACAAGGGTGCTCGGGGCGGGCCCGTTGACAACCCGCGGACGGCATCCGTCACTCGGCGCCCGATGACCGCCGACCCTGTGCTCACCTTGGACGACCTCGCGAAGTGGTCGCGTACGGGTGTTTCCCTTGCAGTGCTGGGTCACCCGATCCGCCACTCGGTGAGCCCGGCGATGCACAACGCCGCGCTGGCGGAGACGGCGCGTGACGACGCCCGCTTCGCGGACTGGCGCTACTTCCGTTTCGAGGTGCCCCCGGATGAACTGCCCCGCGCGCTGGAACTGTTGCACCGCGGCGGCTTCCACGGCGTGAACCTCACCGTCCCGCACAAGGTCCTCGCGTTCGGCCGCATGGCCGCGATCGACCCCGCGGCGCGCCCCGCCGGGGCAGTGAACACCCTGCTGCGGCTCACCGATGGCTGGCACGGTTTCAACACCGACGGCTACGGCCTCGCCGCCGCGCTACGCGAAAACCTTGGTCGCGAACTCGCCGGCGCCCACGTGGTGCTGCTCGGCGCCGGCGGGGCCGCCCGCGGCGCCGCGGTCGAATGCCTTCAGCGCCGCTGCGCGTCACTTACGCTCATCAACCGCACGCGCGCCAACCTCGACTCCCTCTTGGAATTGCTGGCGCCGCTAGCCGGAGGCATTCCCGTGACCGGGCTTGATCCAGCGTCGGCCGATTTCGCACGGCTCGTGCCCCCCGGCACGTTGGTGATCAATGCCACCAGCGCCGGCCTGAAGACGACCGACCCGCTGCCGATCGACCTCGCCGCGCTGCCGGCGCCCGCGGCCGTGTTCGACATGATCTACAACCCGCCCGAGACCCCGCTGCTGCAGGCCGCGGCAGCGCGGGGAATCCCGACCGCCAACGGCCTCGCGATGCTCGTGCACCAGGGCGCCAAGGCCCTCGAGATCTGGAGCGGCGTGCCCGCCACCCGCACCGCGCCCGCGATGGCGAAGGCCGCACACGCCGCGCTCGCCCGCTGACCCTAAGGGGTCAGGGCGTTCAATGTTTCAAAGGGTCGTCCCTCTCAAAAGCCCCCCGAAAAAACACTGAACGCCCTGACCCCATGGGCGGCCGCCGGCGAAGAACCCGCCGTCTTCGGAGGCGCCATCGGCTGTCCGGCCCACGAGATGGTCCGCGGCTGACAGCCGCGGCTAAACCGAGCCCTCCTTATTCGAGTCCATCTGTGTCCATCCGTGGTTACTCACCCGCGAAGCAATTCAAGAGCGCATAAAGACCTGAACCTCGGCTACTTCACAGAGCCTTTGGTTGCGGCGCGCCCCTAAGGGGTCAGGGCGTTCAATGTTTCAAACGGGTACCGCGTTCAAATATCCGCCGAAACATTGAACGCCCTGACCCCTTAGGGAACGGCATCTTTGGGCGTGAGGTTTAAGCCTGCCCGCGCCAAACCTCCCCCGCCGCATGGCCGCCGACCTCGCCCAGTTTAACGCCGCCTTTCCGTGGTTTTTTCCCGCCGCCGCGGCGGTGTTTGGCGCGTGCATCGGCAGCTTTCTCAACGTCGTCATCCTTCGCCTGCCCCGCGACGAATCCGTCGTCAGCCCGGGTTCCCGTTGCGCCTGCGGAACGCCGATCCGATGGCAGGACAATATTCCAGTGCTCTCATGGCTGCTGCTGCGGGGACGCGCCCGCTGCTGCGGCCGGCCGTTCTCGTTTCGTTACCCGTTCGTGGAACTTCTCACCGCGGCGTTGTTCGCCGCGTGCTGGCTGCGCTTCACACCCGCAGTCGCCTTGGTCGGGTGGATATTCATCGGCTGCCTGATCGCGGCGACGTTCATCGACCTTGATCACTTTATCATTCCCGACGCCTTCACGATCGGGCTGGGCGTCGTCGGGCTGCTGCTCTCCGCGCTCATCCCGGCCCTCCATGGCCACGGCGCGGCGCCGGCGCCGCTCGGACACCTGCGCTCGATCGCCGACTCACTGCAGGGTCTGTTGATCGGCTCCGGACTCGTGCTCTGGATAGGACTCATCGCCGAGACGCTGCTGCGCCGCGAGGCGATGGGTTTCGGCGACGTGAAATTCGTCGGTGCGATCGGTGCATTCTGCGGCTGGCAGGGCGCCGTGTTCGCGGTGTTCGGCGGCGCCGCCGTGGGCACCGTCTGGCTCGCGGCAGCCTGGCTCTGGCAGCGCGCGACCGGCCGCCGCGCCCCGGTAGCACCTCCGACGGAGACCCCGGAGGGCGAGGCCGCACCCCTCGCGTTCGGCGCCCACGTGCCGTTCGGCCCGATGCTCGCCGTCGCCGGCGCGCTCCACTTTCTGTTTTTCCGCGGCCCGGTCGCCGCTTGGTTCGCCGACGTCGCAATCTTGTTCCGAACCTAGATCGGGGATGGACGAGCTCTCCGGGTCCTCGGGTTGATCCTCCGTACCCACCATGTCGAGAGCCTCGACCCACTCCGGCACCCCTCACCGTTTCCTCCGCTCAAAACATCTCACGCATCAGCCGCCGGACCACCGGGCGCACCGTTCGTGCAAGCGCAGGATTCGCGTAGCCCATCCACGCGACGGGCGAAACGACGTCAAGCGGTGCGCGCAACCGCCCGCCGCCCGGCGCCTCCACGACACATCCCGCCTCGCGCGCGATGAGCTCCACACAGATATCGTACGGGTGGCAGCAAAGCGCGGCGCCGCCCAAGCCGAGCTTCGCGTACGCCGGCGGACGCAGGTCGCCGAGCATGCGGTCGTGACCCGCGATCAGCTCGTAGAGCTGGCCGCCGGTGGAAAGGTACTGGTCGTCAAACACCAGCTGGCCGCCGCGCTGGCCGAGCAAACCTAACTCGCGCCAAAGCGCCTCCTCGAATGCGCCGAGCAGCGCCTTGCCCTCCGGAAAGAACCGCGCGATCGACGCGAAGCCGTGCTCGAAATCCTCCGCCTGCGAGGGACGCGGACGCCAAGGGCGCCGCGCATCCGACGCGAGATCGATCCTCGTCGCCACGACCCTCCCGCCGCGCGCCACGCTCAGCTGGTCCACCCGTCCTTGTTTTGAAGTCGGCAGCTCGGTCATCGCCGCGACCACAATGTCCCCGAGCCCGGTCCGCGCGCCGCGTTGCAGCGCCAGTCCGGCGAGGCTCCACGCCGATCGTTTGTCGTGCATGAGGCCGCGGGTGCCGTCGATCGGATCAAGGATGCACTTCCAAGCGGTGCGCCCGACCGGCGTGCCCGCGGGAAACGTCACCGCGTCGTCCTCCAAGCCCTCCATCACGATCTCCACCGACCACGCGCGCGGCCAATGCCGCCCGAACCAGTCGAGAATTGCCGCCTCGCCGATTCGGTCCACGTGGTAAATCGTGTCGGCGGCCGTCACCGCCGCGACGCGCGCGAAGCGATCCGCCTGCCGGGCGCGCGCGGCGACCAATGTATCGCGGATATGGTCCTGCAACGCGCACAAAAGGCGGCGCGCACGTTCGAGGGAAGTTGGACTCATGGGTTTTCGAGCGACGCTCCGTCCGCCGTGCCCACCGCAAGCACGTCCGGCCGCGCTCCAAAGCGTTCGTTATAGGCCGCCGCGACGCGTTCCGCCGATTCCGGGGCGAATGGTTCCGCCACCAACGCCATGACCGCGCCCCCGAACCCGCCGCCCGTGAGCCGCGCGCCGAACACGCCGGGTGTCCGCATGAGTCCCTCAACTATGAAATCGAGCTCGGGCGTGCTGTTCTCAAACGAGGTGCGCGAGCTCTCATGCGAAACCGCGAGCAAACGCCCGACCTCCTCGATTCGCCCCGCCCGCAGCGCCGCGACGCACGCCGCGACGCGCGAAATTTCGCCAACCACATGGCGGGCCCGCCGCAACGGGACCTCGGGTACTCCGCGGGCACGCGCCTCTAGGCCAGCTGAATCAAGATCGGCGAGCAACGCCACTCCCAACGCGCGGGCCGCCTCGCCGCACTCGCGGTGGCGTTCAGCGTAGAGCCCGTCCACCAACGCGTGCCGGGTGTGCGTGTTGAAGATCCGGAATCCCGTCCCCGCCGGCAGCGGCACGGTGGAGAAATCAGGCCCCCGGCAGTCGATGTGGACCAGATGACCCCGGCGGCCGAATCCCGAGACCGCCTGGTCAAGGATTCCGCACGGCACACCAACAAACGTGTTCTCCGCGTGACGCGCCGCCCGCACGAGCGTCACGCGCGGCGGCTCCGCCCCGGCCAAGCGCGCGAAGGCGAGCCCCGAGGCGAGTTCCAGGGCCGCGCTACTACTTAACCCCGCACCGGGCGGAAGATCCGACACCGCGAGAAAGTCGAAGCCCGCGGGCACCGCGACGCCGGCCGCCGCGAGCGACACGAGCATGCCGAGCGGGTAGTTCGCCCACGCGTCTTTCCCGGCCAGCGGCCGCGACGCATCCGCAACGGTTTCCACGACGTCGGTCATGGCCGCGCTGGCAAAGCGACGCCGGCCATCGGTGCGCGGCGCGACTCCAACCCAAACCCCGCGGTCGATCGCGGCGCCGAGCACCGTGCCGCCGTTGTAGTCCGTGTGGTTGCCGATGAATTCGATGCGCCCGGGCGCACGCGCGATGATCGCGGGCTCACGGCCATGAAGGGAGCAAAAGCGGCGGATCAGCTCGGATCTCATCAGCGGCGACCACGACAAGGTGGAGCGAGCCGCGGGGGAAGCCGAATCAGACCACGCAGACGTTCGGCAGGGCGCGGAGGTACGGAAGGCTCCGCGGTGCTGCCTCGCTTCAGGCTCCGCCAGAGTGCCCGCGGCTACACGGCGCGACCAACGCGACAAAAGGCCGGACGAACGAAACACCCTTCCAAGCGGCCTCCTTTTTCCCGCGTTCCTGATTTCCAGATTTTCCCCGGAGCACTTCGGGCATTCCACATTCACCCCACGCGACAATCCTCACTTTCAGACTCACCGCACTCCGCTCGCGCAATCGTAGCATCGTCCGATGCCGACCTTCCCCACTCAGGAACGGGTGCGCAATTCCGCCGCCGGGCGGAAGCGCACGGTCTTGACCGCAGCGATCCGCATCGGGCGGCGCGTATGGGGATTGAAACCGAGCCGCGATGGCAGCTTGGCGACGTTGAAGGTTCCGAAGCCGGCCACGGCCACTTCGCCGTCACGCCGAAGCCCGCGCTTCATCGCCGCGATCACGGCCTCCGTCGCGCGCTCGGCGGCGACGCGCGTGGTGTCACCGGCGAGCAGTTTTCTGACTTCGTTGATCAGCGCGGACTTGTTCATGGGGCGGGGTTGACGCGGAGCGAAGAAACCGCCCCGGGGCCGGTCAAACGGATTAACCCTCGCGCGACGGCGGCGAGGACGCCGGGCCGCCGAAGCGCGCCGGCACCTCTCCGGCCCGGCCTTTGACGAGCACCTCCAGCAAGCCGCGCAACGCCTCCTCGCGCGGCACGCCGCGTTCCATCGCAATTTGTCCCGCGCGCTTCGCCAGCTGAGCAGCCATCGTCGCCGCCTGAGCGGGCGGCGCTCCGAGTCGCTCGCAGAGCGCCGTGAGTTGCTCGAGCTCGCTCATGGCGCGTCGAGCAACCGCAGCGCGGCAACACCACCGGCGGAAAACGCCAGCTCCGCGTTCGCGGTGGTGTGGAGGTTCGAAACCATCGCGAGGCCGAGCCAGCCGCCGGCACCGTCCGCAACCGCCGAGCGCACCTCGCCGACCTGGCGTTCACCCGCGAAAACCGGGGACGGTAAAGCGACTGGCTTCGGACCTGTGCCCGCGACGCGCACCAACCTCCGCCGCACCTGACCCATCGCTTTCAGCCGCGCCATCACTTCCTGCCCGAGATAACAACCCTTCGTGTAGGAGACCGCCGTGGCATCGAGATCCGCCTCATGGGGAAGATCGCCGGGGCCGGCATCAGTGGGCACCGCCGGGATGCGCGCCGCGATGCGCACCCGCTCGACCGTTTCCGCGTCGAGGCGAGAACCCGCCGCATCAACCCGCACGTCGCGCCGATACACCCCGTCTCGCGAAACCGGAAAACCGCGCCGACCTGCGAACGCGAAAACTCCCGCCGGAACGGGCGGCGCCTCACCCACCCAAGTGGCTCCCATCCAAGCATCCGTCTGGTCCTCGATCGTCACGTCGTCGGCGATGATGAAGCTCTCCAACCGCGCGCGGATCACCAGGGCCCGGGAAAAATAACTCCCAATCCAGAACTCATCCGCACTCTCACCGCGAAACACGAAACCATCCGCCTCCACCTTGCCCTTCAGCGTCAGCCAGAGTCCGTACGCCGGTTCCGCCCCGCGCGCCGCGGCGGCGACCGGACGCAGGTCCTGCGAGAACTGTCCCTGCAGGAACGAAAGCGCATCGGGACCCGTCACACGCAGCCACGCCGCGGGAGACCACTCGAAAAACCCGCTTGGAGTAGAAGACGTGATAGGCATCTATAAATTGATTATCAGGTACTTATGAAAAAAGTGGTAGAATTTGAAAACTTTTGTTTGACGGAGAGACTCTCAGCCGTATCTTCTCAGACATCAAGTTTAACACTTCTCCCGCCTAGCGGGAGTTTTGGGGTAACATAGAAAGCAAAGGCCGGCCGCTTAGGGGTAAGCGGCCGGCCACTTTTTTTGGATCAAATCGTCACGCCTTCCTCCTGACACCGGGCTTGCGCGCGACAAGAGCCCCACGCCAAGCTGACCGCTCATGCAGAAAACGTCCGACATCAACGTCGTCGAGACCCGCACCCTGCCCTCTCCGGCGGAGTTGCTGGCCGAATTGCCGAAGACGGAGGCCCAGGCGGACTTCGTGGTGCGCGCACGGCGCGACATTCACCGGCTGATCTTCACGGACGACAAACGCTTCCTGCTGATCGTCGGCCCGTGCTCGATCCACGACCTGGACTCGGGACGCGAGTATGCGCGGCGGCTCAGCGCCCTCGCCCGAGAAGTTTCCGACCGGGTGATGATCGTGATGCGCGTTTATTTCGAGAAGCCGCGCACGACCGTGGGCTGGAAAGGCCTGATCATGGACCCGCACCTCGACGGCTCGCACGACATCGCGGCGGGTCTGCGGCTGGCGCGCACGTTCCTGCGCGACGTGATCGATCTCGGATTGCCGACGGCGACCGAGTTCCTCGACCCGATCACCCCGCAATACATGGCGGACCTCGTGTGCTGGGGAGCGATCGGCGCCCGCACCACCGAGTCGCAGACCCATCGCCAGATGGCCTCCGGCCTTTCGATGCCCCTCGGTTTCAAGAACGGCACCGACGGCAGTCTCCAAGCGGCGGTGAACGCGATCCGTGCGGCCTCGCAGCCGCAGACTTTCCTCGGCATCAATCTCGGTGGCAGCGCGTCGGCGGTCGTTACCCGCGGCAACCCCGACTGCCATGTAGTGCTGCGCGGCGGCGCCGCCGGTCCGAACTACTCCCCCGCCCACATCGCGCAGGTCGAGGCGGCGCTGACCAAGGCCGGGCTCGCCCGTTCGGTCGTCGTCGACTGCTCCCACGACAACTCCGCGAAGAAGCCTGAACTTCAGCCCGACGTGCTGCGCGCGGTCCTTGAACAGGTCGCCGCCGGCAACACGTCGATCATGGGTGCGATGATCGAGAGCAACCTCGCCGCCGGCAACCAGCCGTTCCCCCAGCCCAAGGAGAAGCTCCGCCCCGGCGTGAGCATCACCGACGGCTGCATCGACTGGGACACGACCGACGCCCTCATCCGCGAACTGCACACCCGCCTCGCCCCGCGTTTCTCGTGACGACGACGATTAGCTCCGACGAGCGCCGTACTCATTTCGTCTAAACAATCCAACCGCCCCCGATTTCCGCCGTGAGTTCCGCGCGTCCCGCGCGCTAAACCTTCTCCACCATGAAGACCCCCATCCGTGTCGCAGTCACCGGCGCCGCCGGCCAGATCGGTTACTCGCTCCTGTTCCGCATCGCATCGGGCGCGATGTTCGGCCCCGACCAGCCGGTCATCCTCCAGCTCATCGAGGCCCCCATCGAGAAGGCCCTCAAGGCGCTCGAGGGCGTCGCCATGGAACTCGACGACTGCGCCTTCCCGCTCCTCAAGGGCATCGTCCAGACTTCCGACGCCTCCGTCGGCTTCAAGGACGCCAACTGGTGCCTGCTCGTCGGCGCCAAGCCGCGCGGACCCGGCATGGAGCGCGCCGATCTCCTCAAGGACAACGGCAGGATCTTCATCGAGCAGGGCCGCATCATTGACGCCGTGGCGGCGGCCGACGCCCGCGTCGCCGTAGTCGGCAACCCCGCCAACACCAATTGCATGATCGCCGCCTCCCAGGCGAAGCGGCTGCCCGCCGAGCGCTTCACTGCCATGGTGCGCCTCGACCAGAATCGCGCCCAGACCCAGCTGGCGAAAAAGGCCGGCGCCGATCTCACGACGGTGAAGGATATCTTCATCTACGGTAACCATAGTCCGACGATGTTCCCGGCCTTCGCGCAGGCCACCATCGGTGGCCGTCCCGCGACCTCGGTGATCACTGACACCGCGTGGCTGCAGGGACCGTTCTGCGAGACCGTCGGCAAGCGTGGCGCCGCCATCATCGCCGCCCGCGGCCTCTCGTCCGCCGCCTCCGCCGCCAACGCCCTCGTCGACCACGTGCGCGACCTCATGACGCCCGGCGCCATCCATTCCGTCGCCGTGAAGTCCAACGGGCTCTACGGCTTCGACGCCAACGTCTGGGCTGGCATGCCCGTGCGCACCACGACCCCCGGCTCCTACGAGGTCATCACTGGCCACGCCATGGACGACTTCGCCAAATCGAAGATCACCGCTACGAACAAGGAGCTCGTCGAGGAGCGCGCTTTCGTCGCCGACATGATCAAGTGAGACGCCGCCATCGGGTCTCTCGTTGATGCAAGGCGCCCGACCACGGGCGCCTTTTTCGTGATTCTAAACCCGTAAGCGTAGTTTTTTGGGACGATTCTGCCCATCTACGCCATCGCCGCATTTATTCGCGTGATCGGTGAAATCCGCGGCTCAAGTTCAATGCTTCCGGAACAGCCTTCGGCCATCGCGCTCACGTTATGGTCCGAGGCAAACAGCCTCGGCTACACGGGATGCCTTCCGACCAGTAACTCCGGACCGACTTTCGTCACGAAACACGTGCGATGTAGCCGAGGGCGCCACCCTCGGATCGTCGGATATTCCTTCCGCCGATCCCCATCGTCCCCCCGAAACCTAGTGCGCTGCGAAGCTTCGGCGAAGCAGGGCCCGTCATGCCTCCCGGCGCGGCGTAGGCTGAACGCGGCCTTCGTTGCGACGGCGCCGCGCTGGGAATCCGGCGGATAAAATCCGTAACCGCAGGAATAGCCTTCATCCGTCGTGGTTTCAGCATGGTCCGCGGCGAACGGCCGCGGCTGCACCAAGCCCCGCTGAACCGTGTGCATCCGTGCTCTTCCGTGGTCCCTCCTCGGGGGGCTGAAGTGAACGGCTTCACCTCCCCTCTTGTTGCCGGCTCCACCGAAGCCTGCCACGCCATTCTCCCTGAGACGGCCGGGAAATTCTTCGCCCTCACCGTGCTTCCCCGACTCGCTGTTTCCGAAGCTCCTGATATTCCATCATTGCTGTTACCCATGAGCCAACCCCGGCAAACGTTCGCCCGCCTCATCAGCCTCTTCTTCCTGGTCGCCGTGTCCGCCGTCGCTGCGCCGCGCTCGGCGGCCTCCTCGCCTGAGCCGCGCGCCGGGGACACCCTTTTGTTCTACGGCGGCGGGATGGTTGAACGCCTGCTGGAGTCGGGCCACCTCGAGGCGCAACTCCAACTCGCCCATCAGGGCAAGAAGCTCCGCGTGCGCAGCCTCGCGTGGACCGGCGACGAGGCCGGCCATCGCCTGCGGCCGGAAGGCTACGGGGAGCACCTGAAGGGCCTGCTCGCCGCCTGGCCGGCCAACGTCGTCGTGGTCGGCTTCGGCGCCAACGAGGCGTTCGCCGGGCCCGCCGGGCTCCCCGATTTCCGCCGTCACTACGAGACGTTTCTGCGCGAGGTCGACCGGCTGCATCCGGGCGCGCGCGTCGTGCTGCTCGCGCCGACGGCGCCCGACGAGCGCAGCGATTCGCGCGCGGCCGCGCGGCGCGCCGACGTGGCCGCCTACGCGGACGCGGTGCGCGAGATCGCCGCCGCACACAGGGCGGAATTCGTGGACCTTTTCACCGCCAGCACCGATGCCTTCGCCAAGGCGCCGCGGCCACTCACCGAACAGGGAATCCATCTCAATGCCGAGGGTTCCCGCGCGCTCGGCACCGTGGTCGCCCGTGCGCTCGCCGGCCCCGGCGGTCTCGCGTCCGCCGAGCCGCCGCGCGTCGAGGAATTGGCCTCAGCCGCCGCCCGCAAGCACGCGTACAACGCCGAGCTCACCCGTCCGAAGAACGCCGCGCTGTACTACGGCGTGCGCAAGCGCCCCGAGGAGGCCGCCGCCGAGCTGCCACGCTACCACCAGCTTCTTGAGCAAACCGAAGCCACGCTCCACGGCCTCCTCGCCCGTCCCGGGGCCCGCCTCGCGGATTTTCCCGAGCCGTCCCTGCCGCCCCTAGGGCCCGGCAAGGAAACACCCTACCGCTTTCCGGGCGGCACCGTCCGCGCCCCCGCCGATCTCCAGAAGGAACTCGTCGTCGCCGATGGCTACTCAGTGAACCTGTTCGCCTCCGAGACGCAGTTCCCCGAGCTGCGCAATCCGGTGCAGATGAGCTTCGACGCCCGTGGGCGGCTCTGGGTCGTCACGATGCCATCCTTCCCCCACGCCATCCCCGGCGAGCGGCCGGCGGACAAAATCCTCATCCTGGAGGACACGGATCGCGACGGCCGCGCCGACACCTGCACCGTGTTCGCGGACGGCTTCGACGCGCTCGACGGCGTCGCGTTCCACGAACGCGGCGTGATCGTTTCGGCGCAGCCGCGCCTGCTCGTGCTGAACGATACCGACGGCGACGGCCGTGCCGACACCCGCGCGGAGCTCCTCCGCGGCGTCGACGTGACCGACTCGCACCACGGCGGCATGGTCGCCACGGATCCGATGGGCTTCGTGATCTTCGCCGACGGTGTCTTTCATCGCTCGCAGTTCGAGACACCCTTCGGAGTCGTGCGCGGCATCGACTCCACCACGTACCGCCTGGATCCGCGGAGCGGCCGGGTCGCACCCGAGTGGCGTACCATGACGCCCAACCCCTGGAAGGTGGCGTTCGATCGCCACGGCAACCTGCTGCAGCGCTTCGGTGGCGGCCACCTGATCGACGGCCTCGGCCAGGTATGGACCCCGCTTGGCGTCTTCCATCCCTACGGCACGGCCACCGTGCTCAACTACGCCAAAGGGTCGGGCCTGAGCGTCATCTCGAGCCCGAACTTTCCCGACGACCTCCAGCAGGGCTACGCGACCGCGGCGCTGCTCGGAAGCTACACCGTTTCGCTCTCGCGCGCGTCGGCCGCCGACGGCCCGCTCGTCGCCGCGTCGCGTCTCGACGTGCTGAGTTCGAAGAACAGCACGTTCCGTCCCGTCGACGTCGAGTTCGGGCTCGACGGCGCGCTCTACGTCTCGGACTTCTCCAGCCTCATCATCGGCCACGCGCAGCACGCGATGCGCGATCCGCAGTGGAACCACGAGCGTGGCCGAATCTGGCGCGTGACGCACACCGGCAAACCCGTGGCGCGCGACTGGCCGCGCATCGAGGGTACCTCCGCGTCGGAACTGGCCGCGCTGCTCGCGCATCCGCAAAACCTCGTCCGCCACCACGCCCGCATCGCGCTGCGCCGCCTCGGATCCGCGGCCATTCCCGAACTTGAGCGCCGGATCGCCGCACTGGCACCGGACACCGCCGAGGGTCTCCAAACCCGTCTCGAGGCCTCGTGGGTGCTCGCAGCCGCCGGCGAGGTCCGCCCCGCGTGGCTCGACACACTCGCGCGAGCCGCCGACCCGCTCACCCGCGCCGCGGGCGTGATGCTGCTCAGGTTCAATGCCGACCGGTTACCGGATCTCGCCCCACGGCTGGAGCGCGCCGCCGGCGACCCGCATCCGCGCGTCCGTATGGCCGCCATCAACGTCGTCGCCCACCTGCGTCCCCAACGTCCCGGCCTCGACGCCGCACTCGCCCACCTGCATGCCGCAGGAAACGCCGAGAAACAGATGTTCACCGATCTCTCCGCCGGCACCGAGTCGCGCGTCAGCCGCTCCGTACCAGTCCTCGCCGTTTCTCCGGAAACGCGCCTGCGTCATTGGCTGGATCTTGGTGAAACCAGCGAGATCGAAGCCAACCCTGCCACGTCCGCAGACTCGAAACGGAAAGCGAAGAAAGGCCCCGCGACCACGCGCACGTTCCGCACGTTCCTGCAGGTCGACACCCCGCAGACCGCCGTGCTCGCCGTGAAACACGGCTATCTGGACGTGAAGGCCAACGGCGTGCAGGTGCTTTCCTCGGAAAGCCCCTACAGCACCGAGCATCAGGTCGAGATTCCTCTCCGCCGCGGCCTGAACCAGATCGAGGCCGCCTTCCGGCGCCTCAGGGGAGAACCGCCTCCGGTTTTTCTCCACGACCCTACCGGCCAGCCGCTGCCCGGCGCGCGGCTCGCCGCCAGCGCCGATGCGCTGAAACCCTGGGCCACGGAATGGGACCAGGCTCAGTCCACCGACCGCGGTGCGCTGCGCGTCCAGGCCGCACCCGGCCTGATGCAATTCGCGCCGACCCAGCTTCGGGTGAAGGCGGGCGCTCCCGTACGGCTGATCTTCGAGAATCCCGACCTGATGCCGCACAACCTCGTGCTGGTCGCCCCCGGCGCGGACGAGGAGGTCGGCGCCCTGGCCGACGCGATGGCGTCCGATCCCGGAGCGATGGCCAAACACTACGTGCCCGCGTCGCCCAAGGTCCTGCATGCCACCCCGCTCGTGGAGCCGACGCGTCGTGCCGAGCTGGTGTTCACCGCACCTTCCGCCCCCGGTCGATACCCGTACCTTTGCACATTCCCCGGCCACTGGCGCATCATGCGCGGCGTCCTGGTGGTCGAGTGAAACCCGAACCTCGCATAGTCCCGGCGCGGATACACCGCAGCCAAGGCAACTTCCGGTCTGCGCCGCGCCGCGGGAATGAGGAAACCCGCTTCGCCCGGCCGACCCGGGGCACGAAACGAGAACGAGCTAGGTGGAAGACCCGGGAAATTGGCAAAAGGCGTGGCCGAGACTGCCGCTTCGGAGTGGCCTGCGAATGCCACACGCCGAAAGTGATTCTGAATTGATCCGGTTTTTTACCGCCCACCGGGCTCGCCGTTTGAAAAGGCATGCGAGAAACCAGCATTTTTCGGGGACCACAGTGCCTACCAAGCCGCGGGCGCCCCTGCTGCCGATGACGGCGGCACCGGCTTGAAACGGACGGAGCATGGTTCGCCTTCTCCGCGCACCCGGCGCATGGACCGGGACGGGCGCTTACAGTCGGCGCGATCATGGCTCGCGACGCGGCGCGGCCGGCCCGCGGAGCGCAGCGCGCGCTCGTATCGCAGTCGCCACGGCGTCGAATGGGGAGCGCGATCGAGGAACTCACGACGCCCGGCATCAAGTTCGACCCCGCGTCGCGAGCGCAATTCGCCCGCACGCTGGTGGGCCCCCGGAGGGCGGGAACCCGCCGAAAGGCGCAGCCGCAAAGGGGAATG
>JAURJO010000264.1 GCA_030832235.1 Verrucomicrobiota bacterium | reverse complement strand
GGCGCGGCGGTGGTCGAGGCGAAGACGGACGATCCCACCACGCGCCAGCTTTTCGCGCTGGCCTACGGGGCGGGGACCACGCTCGGACGTGTGTTGCCCCACTCGCGCGGCAACGAGACCGAGGCCGACCGGATGGGGGCGATTTACGCGGCCCGGGCCGGCTACGATCCCCGCGCAGCGATCACGTTTTGGGAAAAAATGAGTGCAAAGAAAGGCGCCGCGGCGTCATCGGGTTCGAAGCTGGACGCCCTGCTTTCAACGCATCCCTCCGACGTCCAGCGCATCGCCCAGCTGCGGGCGCTGATGCCGCAGGTGGTTCCTATATACGAGAAGGCGCGGGTGGCGCGCTCAGCCCAGCCGGATTAACTCGGCGAGTCCGTCCTCGACCGGCACCTCGGCGTGGAAGCCGAGTTCCGTCGCGGCGACCGTCGCGTCGCCCCGCGAGTGGCGGATATCACCGGCGCGCGCCTCGCCGAAAATCGCGGGAGGTGCTTCGGGATGGTGACGCCGAAAAACGGCGAGAACGTCGAGGAGTGAGGTTGCCCGCCCGGTGCAGATGTTGGCGGCGCCGGAGCGAACGTTCGGGCGAGTTGCGGCGATCGCGTTGGCACGGGCGACATCGTGCACGGAGATGAAATCGCGCGTCTGGCTGCCGTCGCCGTGCACGGTCACCGCCTTTCCCTCGCGGTGCCGGCGCGCGAAGATCGAGATCACGCCGGAGTAGGGTGAGGCGGGATCCTGCCTGGGTCCGAACACGTTGAAATACCGCTGGCAGCGCACCGTGAGGCCGTAGGCTGCGCCGTGGCCGAGCAGCAGCGCCTCGCTCGCGAGTTTGGCCGCCCCGTACGGGCTGATCGGCAACTTGGCCGATTCCTCGCGAACGGGCAGGCTGGCAACGTCGCCGTAAATGGCAGCCGACGAAGCGAAAACGATCCGGCCCGTGCCCGCCGCGCGGGCGGCTTCGGCGGCGAGGTGCGTGGCGCGGACGTTCAGGTCGAAGTTGAGGCCGGGATCCCGCATGCTTTCCTGCACGCTCACGAGCGCAGCGAGGTGGATCAGCGCGTCGGGTTTCGCCTTCGCCATCGCGGCGGCCAGCGCGCCTTCCCGGGCGACGTCTATTTCCAGCAGGGTGAACCGCGGGGAGGCGAGGGCGCCGGTGAGATTTTCGCGCCGTCCGGTCCGGAAATTATCGGCCCCACTTACCTGGTGGCCCTCGGCGAGCAGCCGGTCGACGGTGTGGCTGCCGATGAAGCCGGCGGCGCCGGTGACAAAAACGTGGGCCATGATTCGCAGTTTGGGAAATTCGGCTCGCGAAACGTGGGAGCCGGCCAGAGCCTCGGCAAGGCTTTAGCCGGACACGATGACATCCCTTCCTTCGATCAGCACCCGCAAGCGCGTCCTCGCCGTGATCATGGGCGGCGGCCGCGGCACGCGACTGCATCCGCTCACGCTCGAACGTTGCAAGCCGGCGGTCCCCCTCGCCGGCAAGTACCGGTTGGTCGATATCCCGATCAGCAACTGCCTGAACAGTGAGATCAATCGCATCTTCCTGCTCACGCAGTTCCAGACGCAGTCGCTGCACCGCCACGTCCAGAGCACCTACCACTTTGATCCCTTTGGCGGCGGCTTCGTCGACATCCTCGCCGCCGAGCAGACCGAGCGAGGTTCCGACTGGTACCAAGGCACGGCTGACGCGGTGCGGCGAAATCTGCTTCATTTCCGGAACTTCTCCCACGACCTCGTGCTGATCCTTTCCGGTGACCAACTGTACCGGATGGATTTCCGGCGCATCATCGCCGAACACGTCGCGAACCAGGCCGACGTCACCATCGCGGCGATCCCGTTCCCGGTCTCCAAGGTGGCGGGCCTGGGCCTGATGCAGGTTGGCGACGACCGCGCCATCGGTCGCTTCGTCGAGAAGCCGAAGGATCCCGCCGTGATCGACAGTCTCACGCTCAGCCCCGTCCTTGAGCGCGACCTCACGCCGTGTCGCGAGAAGCGCTGCCTGGCGTCCATGGGCATCTATGTTTTCAACCGCTCCGTCCTCGAGGCGGCGCTGGACAATACGATGACCGACTTCGGCAAGGAGGTCATCCCTTCGCTGCTCGGGAAGAAGAAGCTGTTCGCACACATTTTCGAAGGGTACTGGGAGGACATCGGCACGGTGCGGGCCTTCTACGAGGCCAACCTCGCGCTCGCGCAGCCGTTGCCGCCCTTCAACTTCTTCGATCCCACGGCGCCGATCTACACCCACCCCCGCTTCCTGCCGCCCAGCAAGATCAACCGTTGCGATGTGGACCACGTTGTCATTGGGGACGGCTCGATCCTCACCGATTCCAGCCTGAAGCATTGCGTGCTCGGCGTCCGGGCGCTGGTGGGGGAGGGAAGCAAACTCGCCGACAGCATCGTGATGGGCTCTGACTATTACGAGACGCCGGCGCAGTTGGAGGATAACGCCACCCGCGGCCGGCCCAATCTGGGCGTCGGCCGAAATTGCCGCATCCAAGGAGCAATCATCGACAAAAACGCCCGCATCGGCGACGGCTGCGTGCTCGCGGCGCAGGGGAAGGCCGACGGCAGCTACGCGGGCGGCCTCGTGATCATTCGCGACGGAGTCCTGGTCGTTCCGAAAAACACCGTCCTTCCTCCCGGCACGGTGGTCTGACCACGGCGTCTACGCTACCAACCCGTCGTGCGCCGCACGCGCAGTGGCTGGTAAAGGTCGGACGGCAGTTCCAGTAGGAACCGGCTCGGGGTCTGCAGCATCGCGGGCCCGCCCTTGGTGTTCACCTTGGGGAAACACAGGTAGAGTTCGTCGCGCGCGCGGGTTACCGCGACGTAGAACAGCCGGCGCTCCTCCTCGACGTCTCCCGCCTCGATTGCGCGGCGCAGCGGGAAACTGCCGTCGGCGAGCCCGATCAGGAAAACTGCCGCGTACTCGAGACCCTTGGCCTGGTGGACCGTCGTGAGGCGAAGTGCATCCGCATCGGGGTCGGCCGAGCGGTCGCTGGTCTCGCTGTTGAGCAGCATGATCTGGGCGAGCAGTTCCTGCATCTCCTCGAAGCGGGCGGCGAAGCCGATGAGAGACTTCAGATCGTCGAGGCGTGAAACGTAGTTCGCGTAGGCGCCCTTGAGGTAGTCGCCGTACCAGCCGTCGATCGCTATCTCCACGGCGTTGTGCGGCTTCATCGTGCGCATCATTTCGCGCACCTGAGAGAGGGAGGCGGTGAATTTCGGCCACTCCTCCTTGGCTTCCTTGGGTACGCGCGACGCCACGTCGTCGGTCGCGAGCGCGTCGATGAAGTCCTGTTGAAGGAGGCGGGCGTGGTCGCGGGCGGCGGAGTGAAGCTTCTGGGCGTTTTTGTCGCCGACCTTCGGTAGCAGCACGGCGATGCGGTTCCACGCCGCGGCGTCCGAGGGGTTGTAGACGAACCTTAGCATCGCCACGAGGTCACGCACGTGGGCCTGCTCAAAGAACCGCACGCCGCTCGTGATCTGGTAGGGGATCTGCAGGCGCGAGAGTTCCAGCTGGATGTCGAGGGCTTGGAAATGCGCGCGGTAGAGGATCGCGATGTCGCTCAGCGAGCAGCCTTCATCGAGCAGGCCGCGCACGCGTTGCACGATGAACTGGGCCTGCTCGCGGCCGTCCATCGCCTGCACGTAGTAGGGCTTTTCCGAGTTCGCCCGGTGTGGACGCAGCTCCTTCTCGAACGCCCGGCCGCGGGGCTGGGCGAGCAGCACGCCGTTGGCCAGCGCGAGGATCTGCGGCGTCGAACGGTAATTGGTCTCGATGCGGTGGATCACCGTGCCCGGATGGCGGTCGGGGAACGTGAGGATGTTCTCCACGTTGGCGCCGCGCCAGGTGTAGATGCACTGGGCGTCATCGCCGACCGCCATGACGCGGTGGTGCGATCCGATCAGGTCGACGATCTGCGACTGCACCACGTTGGTGTCCTGGTATTCGTCGACGAGCACGTGGCGGAATCGGTGCGCGAAATACTCCGCCGTCTCCGGCGAGCGGCGCAGGAGATCCAACCAGTGCTCCAGCAAGTCGTCGTAATCGAGCACGTTGTCGCTCCGCTTGCGCTCCGCGTACTTGCGCGCGAACGCCGGCAGGCGGTCGATCACGCCCTCGTGTTGCGGGAAGAAACGCGAGACGGTCTCGGCCAGCGGCAACTGGGTGTTGCGCGCCATCGACAGGATCGCGTGCAGGGGCCCGGGCTTCGGGTGCGTCTTGTCCTTGAAGAAGCCGCGATCGGTCTCGTCCACCGCGTCCCGCAGCACGCCTTCGGCCTCCTCGGCGTCGAGGATTGTGAAGGTGCGCGGCAGCCCGATCGTCTCGCCGTGCGTCCGCAGGGAGCGGTGGCCGATGCTGTGGAACGTGCCGCCCCAGAAACGCGCCGGTTCGACTCCGGTGAGTTCGTGCACGCGGTGCAGCATCTCCTTCGCCGCCTTGTTGGTGAAGGTGAGCAGTAGAATCTCGCTCGGCCGCACGCCTTGCGAAAGCAGGTACGCCACGCGGTAGGTGAGGGTGCGGGTCTTGCCCGAGCCCGCGCCCGCCAGCACCAGCAGCGGACCCGGTTCCGCCGTCACTGCCGCAAACTGCTCGTCGTTCAGTTCCGCACGGAAGTCGATCGGCGGTATGGCCGGTGCGGGCGGTCGGTGATCGGGCGGAAATTCCATCGCGTCTCCCAAGGGGCCACGAAGGCCGCAAAAAGCGAACACGGGCGCAAGGGGTTTCGCGGTCCGCGGCGATTCGGGCGTTCTCCGGGCGAACTCGCGGCTGGTCTGCGTGTCCGATACCCGCATGATCCCGTCCATGAGATTCGCTCTGCCCGCGGCCCTCGCTCTCGCGGTTGCCGCCTCCGCCCAGCCCGCGCTCACCGTGTACAACCAGGGTTTCGCCGTCGTCCGCGAGCGAGTCCCGCTCGACCTCCGTGCGGGCGAAACCGCCTTTGCGTTCAGCGGCGTCACCGGCCAGCTCGAGCCCGACTCGGTCGTGCTCCGCGATCCCGCCGGCCGCGTGCCGGTGCGCATCCTGGAGCAGTCCTACCGGGCGGATGTCATGTCGCAGTCGCTGCTGCTCTCCCTGAATGAGGGCAAGGAGCTGGAGTTCCTCGTGCGCGACCAGAACGCCAAGGAGTTCCGCGTCCGCGGGCGAGTCGTCCGCAGCGGACACAATCCCGGCGGCCAGCCCGCCGCGCCCATCGTCGAGGTCGACGGACGTCTGCGTTTCTCGCTGCCGGGCGAACCATTGTTCCCGGCTTTGACCGATGACGCGATTTTGCGCCCGACGCTGTCGTGGCGGCTGGCCGCGCCCCAGGCGGCCAAGGTGGAGGCCGAGCTCGGCTACGTCACCGGCGGGCTCTCGTGGCAGGCCGCCTACAATCTCGTGGCGCCGGAGAAGGGTGACACGCTCGACATCGTGGGTTGGATCTCGGTTTCCAACGAGAGCGGCAAAGCGTTCGAAAACGCGGCGGTGAAACTCATGGCCGGCGACGTGAACCGCGTGCAACCGCAGCGTCCGGTAGCCATGCGCGCGCGCGGCATGGTGATGCAGGCGATGGCGGCCGACGAGGCCGTGACGGAAAAGGCCTTCGACGAGTTCCACCTCTACACGCTTCCCCGGCCGGTGACGCTGCGGGACCGAGAGACCAAGCAGGTTGAGTTCATGCGAGCGACCGGTGTGCGGGCGCCGGTCATCTACGTCTACGACGGCGCGGGCCAATGGGGCCGTTTCGGCGGCGCGATGAACCGTGACCCCGGCTACGGCGCCCAGGGCAACCGGAAGGTCGCCGTGATGCGCGAGTTCAAGAACAGCGAGGCGAACCGCCTCGGACTGCCCCTGCCGAAGGGCAAGCTGCGGTTCTACCGGCGCGACGACGCCGACGGCCGCATCGAGTTCACCGGCGAGAACGAACTCGACCACACCCCGCGCAACGAACTCATCCGCGTGAAGACCGGCGACGCGTTCGATGTGGTCGGCGAACGCGTGCGTGTTAACTTCAACGGCAGCAACCGTCAGGACTTCGCCGAAGAGGACTTCGAGATCCGCCTCCGCAATCGCAAGACCGAGCCGGTGACGGTGCGTGTCGTGGAGCACCTCTACCGCTGGAGCAATTGGAGCATCACGGCCAAGTCGCGGGACTTCGTCAAAAAGGACGCGCAGACGATCGAGTTCGAGGTGCCGGTACCGGCCGATTCGGAGCAGGTCGTGACCTACCGGGTGCGGTACGAGTGGCGCTGAGGTTGCCGAGCGTTTTTGGAAAATGGCTCGCCGCCCGACGGCGCGCCGTGCTGGGCTGCGGGTCTCCCGTTACCCAAACACAAATCCCATGAATCGTTTCCTCCGTCTCCTCACGCCCGCGGCGCTCGTCGCCGCCACCGCGATCGCGTTCGCCGCCGAGAGCGCTCCCGCCAAGAAAGCGCCGCCGCCCCCGCCACTCCCCGGCGCCGGCACCGGCGGGTCCACCCCTCACGCCACCACCAGCGGCGTGATTGGTCCCAACCGTCGCGAGGGTAGCATGATCACGATCTCCTACGGCCGGCCCTTTGCGGTGCATCCGCGCAAAGGCGGCGAGGCACGCAAGATCTGGGGTGGTCTCGTTCCGTGGGGCAAAGCCGACCGCCTCGGCGCCGACGAGGCGACCAGCATCATCCTCCAGCACCCGATCGAGACCGGCGGCGTGACCATCCCGGCCGGCGCCTACACGCTCTACATCATCCCGCAGGAGGGTGAGGGATCGAAGCTCGCGTTCAGCAAGGCCATCGGAAAGTGGGGCGTGCCCGTCGACGAATCGGCTGACCAGGCCCGCGTCGCGCTCACCCGGGAGTCATTGGACAAGGCCGTCGACCAACTGACGATTTCGGTCGAGAACAACCCCCAGAAGCCCATGAGCGGCTTCATTCGTATCAAGTGGGAGAAGACCCAGTTCTCGCTGCCTTTGACGCTGAAGAAGTGAGCGTTCGGGCGTGCGCAGGAGGGAGAGGCCGTGCCTGCGCACCCCGGCCCGCTCGTTGTTTTTCCCTGTCCTCAAGCTGAGCGGCGTTGGACAGAAGGACGACGGGATGGGGTTTTCACCATCCCCCGGCGGTCGAGTTTCCGTGTTCAGGCTGTTTTCTGAGGTCGGTCAGCTTGCTCCTCCCGCGCTTAGTCGCAGCCGTCCTAGGTGACGGCCGCGGGAATGCCCCGTTGCGGCAGGGCCGCTCCGGGGAATTTCCAGACGAAAGGATCCCGTGGGGGAGCGGGCGCTCACCTCGACCCGCGATCGAGAGCGTCACCGGCACAGTCCGCCGGTCGTTCAGTAATTCTTTGTGTAGCTCGCGCCGGAGGGGTCGACGAAGGTGATCCTGCCGGGCTCGACGGATTGCAGGCGGAGGCCGTGCGTGCGGTCCACAATGTCGTTGATACGGTAAACGCGTTCGCCGATCAGCACGCGGGCCTCGGGGCCGGGCGAACGCACGCCAAGGATCCGCAGGCGATCGAGGTATTCGGCGATCTTTTCGTCGGGGCGCGGCATGGGGTTGGCAGGAGGCACCGCGACCGTGGGGGAGGCAGACGCGATCGGCGGTGCCGGGGGCGGCGTGGAAACAACTACGGTCGTGGAAGGGGCGATTGCGGGAGCGGCGCTTGCCGGCGCAGCTGACGATGGCGACGGCGGCGGCGCCGACCGAGCTGGGGCGGCGGTCGGCGGCAGCACATTTGGTGCGGTCGGTGCGCTCGGTGCCGCGGTATGATCGGTGATCCCGGGGGCGGGCATCGAGCCGACGGGCGCCGTGGTGGCAGTCGATGAAGCCGCGTTTTCGCGTGGAGAGGTGGTCGGCGTCGTCGAGTTTGTCTCGGAAGTTTGGGCTGGCGCCGGTTTAGCCGCCGGAACGGCCTTGGCCTTCACGACGCCTTCCGGGCGCGGCGCGCTCACCGGGTCCGGATCGGAACGCAGGAATAAGGAGGTGGTTCCGCCCACCACGAGCAGCACGACGAACACACCAAGCAAAGCGAGTGTGCGCGTGCCAATCGCGCGGCCGCGTTTGGTGATCGCGGGAACGGCGGGAGAGGCCGGAGCCTCGGTGAGTCCACCGGCGCGGGCCTGCTCGGCCTTTTTCAGGGCTTCATTGATGAGGCTCATGGCGCGGCTGCGGTCAGGGGGCGAGATTGGCGAGATCGCGCAGCGCGCGACGCACGTCCCAAAAGGAGACCTCGGTTGATTCGCGCACAAACGCGGAGAGCAGGGCCCGGTCGCAGAGCGTGTTCACCACCCGCGGCACGCCGCCACTCTGGCGGTGGATGGAGCGGAGCGCCCAGCGCGTGAAGGTCGGCCGGCCGTTTGCGCCGGCGAGCGTCAGCCGGTGTTGGATGTAGTGGGAGGTGTCGGTCTCGGACAGCGGCTGCAGCTCGCAATGGACGAGGATGCGTTGCCGCAGTTGCCGAAGTTCCCTTCGGGCCAGGATCTCCTTCAACTCGGGTTGGCCCATGAGCACGATCTGCAGGAGTTTCTGCCGGTCGGTCTCGAGATTGGAAAGGAGCCGGACCTCCTCGAGCACGTCGACCTTCAGGTTCTGGGCCTCGTCGATGATGAGCACGATGTCGCGGCCTTGCCCGATGCGCTCCAGCAGGACGCGGTTCACTTGCGCGACCAGGTCGGCGTGGTTGCGG
This sequence comes from Verrucomicrobiota bacterium, assembly GCA_030832235.1. GTDB lineage: Bacteria > Verrucomicrobiota > Verrucomicrobiia > Opitutales > Opitutaceae > ER46. Next base: position 636 of record JAURJO010000264.1, on the reverse strand, counting down.
GCAAGGCTGTCCTCGCCGAGCTCAGTGAGGATCGCCTTCAGCATCTGCGTCTCGGTGACGCGCGGGTTGAGAATGAGAGCGGTGTCGAAGCGGGCGGGGTCGAGCTCGTTGAGGAATTGCCGGCAAAGGGTCGTCTTCCCGCAGCCGACCTCACCGACGAGGACAATGAAGCCCTTCTTCTCGGCGACACCGTAGCGCAGGTGCCGCAGCGCCTCCTGGTGGGTCGGGCTGAGGTAGAGGAAGCGCGGGTCGGGCGTGATGTTGAACGGCATCTCCCGGAGCCCGAAAAAACCCTGATACATGATCGGCGGGGGAAACGTGGTCGGCGGTTTCGGTGAACGCACGCTAAAACACCGCCGCGACGCGCGGAGTTTTGCCGCGACGGATTTGTCCTTTACTCGCCTGCTGGCGCCTCGTTCATCTGCGCCATTGCGTGAGTTCCCGCCGGGTCATGGTTGTCGTTTATGCCGTGCTGCTGGCGCTGTTCGGCGCCGGCGGAGGCATGCTGTTCCTCGAGGCGCGCGCCGAGTTGGCGGCGTTGCGGGACCGGCAGGCGGTGCTCCAACGGGAGTTGGACGCCGCCAAGGCACGCCTCGCTGACCAAGACCGCTTTTTGCAGCGGCTGCGCAGCGATCC
>JAURJO010000263.1 GCA_030832235.1 Verrucomicrobiota bacterium | reverse complement strand
TGCGCTTCGCCTCGGCGAAACCGCGGTCGACGTCGTTGTAGATCCAGCGTGCGTCGTTTTCCATCCGCGCCCGGTCGCCGCGCACCGCGCCCTCGCGGTCCTTCACGGCGTCAGCGCGGGGAACCGAGGCGGCAAATATCAGGATAAACGCGAGGAGCCATGCCCGAGGTTGCATGGAGCGAGGCTGCGCGCCCGCGCCGGAACTGGCAACGCCGAGTCTCGCTCAACCGCCCAACCGCTTCCGCACCTCAGGCGGCACTTCAACGCGCGCGGTGCCGACCTCACTCAGGGTGGTGGTGGAAGTCTCGTTGACGCGCACCTCGCGGCGCCCCGCCGAGTCATCGACGCGGAGCACGCCCTCGAGCCGCGTCTCGTATTTCACCAGCGCTCCGCCGCGCACCCACAGCCGGAAAGTGCCGCCCGCCTGCAGCGGCACACGATCACGCTGGCCCTCGTGCACCAGCAGGAGCTTGGCCGAAGTCTCGGAGAGCCGTCCGGAAACCACTTCGCCCTCGGCTTTCAGTTCGGAGCCACCCGCGATGATCACCGCGATCTCCTCGTGCGGCCGGCTCAATGTCTTCTGCACATTGCTGAACGTGCGCCCGCCACCTTCCCCACGATCGTCGACGGGCGGAGGAAATCCGCGCCCGCCGCCTCCGCCGCCCATGCCGCGGCCACCCATGCCACCACCGCCACCGAAAACGCCTCCTCCCCCGCCTCCACCCGGAGGGCCACCACCGCCTCGCCGGCGCTGGCCTCCTCCACCGCCGGTGTCACGATCGCCCGCGTTCGCAATTTCCTCCGGACGCCGCCAGCCGTCACCCGACTGCACCACGCAATCCACGGCACCCTTGAACCACGCCGTGACCGTGCTGGTGCCGGAAGAATTGATCGGCCCCCGTACGGCACGCCGGCCGCCGGTCACCGGGATGGGCATCGTGACGAGCGAGTACTCGCCCGCCCGCTCGGTGGACCCGCTGATCTCGTAAGTTCGAGCATCGTCCGCCACCTCGGTCCGCCACGCGTAGGATGGTGCGTCGGGCAACTTCATCGCCGCCACGATCGCCGACTCCACGGGACCGGCTGAAACGACCGTGACGAGCGCGGCGAAACCCGCGGCGAAGACGTACAGATGAGTTCGCGGCATCCCAGCCGGTTGGACGAATCCGTGGCGAAATGGTTTCCGCCTCCAGCGCGGCTCAGACGCCGAAGCCGGGACGGTACTCTTTCGTGAGGAAGGCGGTCGCCGCAGGTACGTTCGTCACCCGCATCGCGGCGGCGTCCCACTCGATGCGCCGGCGGGCGCGCACGGCCACGTTGCTCAGGAGCACCATCTCCGTGAGGCGCGACGAGTAGGCGAAATTGGAACCGGCGGCCTCGCCGCCTTTGCACGCCCGCACCCACTCGGCGAAGTGATTGCCACCGGGAATCCGCGGGATCGTCTTCGGAGGCAGCGAGGACGCCATCTCCTGCATGCGCGATTCGGGCATCAGCCGAATCGTGAAATAATTCGGGTCCGCGATCGCCGCCGCCTTCGTGCCGATGATGAAGGTGGCGTTCTCGGGGAACTTCCGGCCCACCTCGAATTCCGGCGGTAGCGCGGGCTGGATCTTGCCGTCGTACCACACCCACTTGAGCGCGGGCCGTTTGCCGCGCGCGGGGAAAAGGTACGTGACCACCGAAGCGGTCGGCGCGCTGAGGTCGGTCTGCCCGGACGACACCGCCTCCACGCTGGCCGGCGCCGGGAGGTCGAGCGCCCAGAAAGCGTCCATCATGTGGCAACCCATGTCGCCCAGCGCCCCGGTGCCGAAGTCCCAGAATCCGCGCCAGTTGAACGGCAGGTACGCGGGATCATACGGGCGCGCCGCCGCCACCCCGAGCCAAAGATCCCAATCCAGGGAGGGCGGGACCACGGGGATGAGTTTGCTGTGGTCGGGCGCCTTCACGCCCTGCGGCCAGATCGGACGGTCGGTCCACGAGTGGATTTCCGTCACTTCGCCGAAAACTCCCGCCTCGTACCACTCGCGCAGGAGCCGGATGCCCTCGCCCGCATGCCCCTGGTTGCCCATCTGCGTGGCGAGGCGTTTCTCCGCCGCGACCTTCGCCAACTGGCGCGCCTCCCACACCGTGTGGGCGATCGGCTTCTCCACGAAGACGTGCTTGCCCAGCGCCATCGCCGCCATGGCGACGGGGAAGTGCATGTGGTCGGGAGTCGAGACGGTGACCGCGTCGATGCTCTTGCCCACCTCGTCCAGCATGCGGCGGAAGTCGCGGAACTGCCGCGCGCCCGGGTTGGCCTTCACGGACCTTGCCCCGCGGACGTCGTCAACGTCGCACAGGGCCACGATGTTTTCGTCCTTCATGGCCGCCACGGCCGCGGCGCCGCGTCCGCCTACGCCCACGCAGGCGACGTTGAGGCGGGAGTTGGGCGAGACGCCTCCCTGGCTGCGCAACACGTGAGGGAAAGCGAGCGCGGCGGCGGCCGGAGCGGCGGCCCGCAGGAAATCGCGGCGGCGGAGGGACGGGGTATTCATGGGGTTTCGGGGATGCGAAACGGTCGCGCGGCGGCGTTTCACCGACAATGAAATTGTCCCCGCGGCCGCCGTGCCGATTCCCCACTTGCTAACCCCCCGCACGGGCTGTGATCTCACCGTTTTTAGCCGCGCCATGACCTCCGCCGAGATCCGCCAGAGCTTCCTCGATTTCTTCGCCCGCCAAGGGCACACGTTCGTGCCGTCGGCCTCGCTCATGCCGGACTCCCCCGGCCTGTTGTTCACCAACGCCGGCATGAACCAGTTCGTGCCGATCTTCCTCGGTGACCGCGCGCCGGACGTCTCACGCTGGGCGGGAGTGCGGCCGTCAAAGGACACCCGCGCCGCCGACACCCAGAAG
>JAURJO010000262.1 GCA_030832235.1 Verrucomicrobiota bacterium | reverse complement strand
GAGGTATCCGCCCGCTACTCGGCGTGGGCGTACATTTCGGGCGGAAAGATCGACGTGGACGAAATCGACGTGAAGGGGATCGCTCTCGATCTCCGCCCGGCCCCGGCCTCGGCGCCCAGCAAGTCCACCGCCCCCGTTGGCGCGAACCGCGCCGACCCCGGCAAGGCCGCCGCCAAGGATCAGCGGACCGCCGCGAAATCCGGCCAAGCGGCGCAGTCATCCGAGGAGAAACCCGCCGACTTCGAGGGCTTACTGAAGGCGGCCCAGCTACCGGTCGATCTGCGGGTTGGACGCCTCTCCGCCACCGGAAACGCCCTGCTGCCCGATGGGCAGCGAACGAACTTTGAAGTACGCGGCGCGGACTTAAAGTCCGGCGCAAAGGGCAAGCTGGAGTGGAAGATCGACTACACCGACGCGCGGAAGGACGCCGCCGTCACCACGTTGAAATCCGCGGGCACGCTCGCGGTCACGATCAACCCGGGACGCGCCATCGAAGCCGCCGACCTCGAGGTGGAGGCGTCCGCGAAGGGCGCCGGCCTTCCCGCCGACACCGTGAAGCTCACCGGGCGCGTCGCCCGCGGAACCGGCGGAAACGAGGACTATGCAGCGGCGCTTGCGTTGCTCCGAAACGGCAAGAGCGAACCCTTGGTCTCGACTCAAGCACGCTTCACCGCCGCGGCACGGGAAGTGGCGGGTGAATGGGAGATAGCTCTGCGCAGCGAACAACTTGCCGCGCTGCTCGCTGGATTCGGACTACCGGAGGTGGCGGCCTCGGGCCGAGGCAAGTACTCGGTGAAGCCGGCCTCGGGCGCGGCTTCCGCGAATGGCAACCTCGAGGCGCGTGTCGCGGAACTCGGCAAGCTCTCTCCCGCGCTCGGGGCCATTGGCACGGTCGGCGTCAAATCCAGCTTCGACGGCGCCGTCGCCGACGGCGTCGCGGAAATCCGCGCGTTCTCGGTCGACGTCGCTGACGCCAACGGCCGCACGTTCGCCGGGATCAAGCTCCTGCAGAAGGCCATCTACCGGCTCACGGATCGCCACCTGTCGCTCCCGAGCCCGGGCGCCGAGGCGGCCCGTCTTACCCTCGACGCGGTGCCGGTCGCCTGGGCCCAGCCTTCGCTCACTCCGATGAAAATTGAAAGCGGCACCCTCTCGGTTTCCCTCGCGATCGAGGGCGAACCCGACGGCAGCCGCGTGCGCCTGCGCTCCGCGACGCCTCTCACGCTCGCCGGCCTGACCGTACGTGACGGGAGCGGAAAGACCCTGCTCGAAAAGGTCACCTTGTCCGTGGCTCCTGGCATCGACTACACGCCCACCCGGCTGACCGCCCGGCTCGCGGACCTGAAGCTTTCCATGACGACCGGCGACAGCTTGTCCGGCGAGGCGAGCGCGGATGTCACCGGGCTCGGCGCAAAACCCGCCGTGCGCTTCGCGGCGAAGCTGCAGTCCAAACTGGTGACGCTCGCAAAGCCCTTCCTCGCGTTCGATCCGGGCCCGCTGACTGTCGACCTGCAGACCGAAGGCCGGCACGAAGCCGACACCCTGCAGCTGACCCAGGCGAAAGCGGCCATCAACCGCGACGGCGAGCGGTTGCTCAGCGCCATTGAACTGCTCCAAGGCCTGCGCATGGAGACCAAGTCCGGGGCGATTTCCACCGACAAGGCGGATGCCCCCGCCATTCGTGTGCGCGTGGGCGCCGTGCCGCTCGCGTGGGCCGAGCCCTACGTCGCGGGCTCGAAACTCGCCGGGGAGTTCGCCGGGACCGCGCTCGACGTCACGTTACGCTCGAAGGAGGATGTGGCGCTGCGCACCACCGAGCCGATGGTGCTGCGCGGAGCGACCGCAAGCCTCGACGGCAAAGCCGTGATCCAGGGAGCCGATCTCACCGCCACGCTCTCGGCGCAACTGCGGAAGGGCGTGCTCGCTTACGACATCAGCACACTCGAGGTCCGGCAGGGCGAGACGCCCTTGCTCAACCTCAAGGCCGTCGGGGAACTCAAGACCGTCGCCAAAACTCCGGCCTTATCCGCCAAGGGAAAGCTGGAGGCCGACGCCGGTGCGCTTCTGCGGCAACCCGCGCTCGCCGGATTGGCCAATCTCGGTCGCGGCCGTGTCACGGCGACATTCGAACTCACGGCGGACAAGGATGTGAGCGCAACGGCGGTCGTATCCGCCCGGGCGCTCGCGACCCGCACCGCTCCGAGGGACCTCGGTGACGTGGACGTTTCGCTGACCGCGGCATTGAAGGAGAACGGCGACGGCAGTCTGAAGGCGCCCCTCACTGTCACGGCGGCCGGAAGAAAGTCAGACCTGCTCCTTGACGGCAGCTTCGGCCGCAACGCGGACAAGAAGACGCTCACATTCAACGGCCGTCTCACAAGCGCGAATCTCGTGGTGGATGATTTGCAGGCCTTTTCCGCCCTCGCCCCCGCGGGTGAGACTGCCCCGGCTCCGGCCTCCGGACCGAACCGCCCCGGTGGTGCCTCCACCCCCGCCGGACGCAACGCTCCCGCAGCCACGGCTCCCGCCAAACCCGCCGGCCCCGCACGCGACACGAAACCCTTCTGGTCCGGGATCGCCGGACGCGCCGAGGTCGACCTGAAGCGCGTGCTCTACGGCAAGGATTACACCATCCGCGCGATCAAGGGCGCCGCGACGATCACCGAGTCGCGGCTTTCCCTCGACGGCCTCGAAGGCAGCTTCCGCGACAAGCCCTTCAAGCTGGCCACCGCGATCACGTTCAACGCGGTGCAGCCGCAACCGTACGGGCTCACGGGCCTCGTTGATGTCACCGGAATCGACGTGGGCGAGTTGTTGCGGGCGGCGGCGCCGCAGGAGAAACCGATGCTCGAGACGACCGTGAAGGTCGCGGCCAAACTCGCCGGCAACGGGACCGACGTCGGCAATCTGCTCGAGCGCACCTACGGCAGCTTCGAGGTTACCGGAAGCAAGGGTGTGCTCCGCGCACTCGGCCGTAAGGGCGAGACGGTGAGCACCGCCACCGCGCTGATCGGACTCGCCGGCGCATTGGCGGGTGGCGGACAACGCGTGGCCTCCGCGGCAGGCGGGGTAAGTCAGCTCGGCCGCGAACTGGAGGAGATGAAGTTCGACGGCCTCACGGTGAAGGTGGAGCGCGACGCCGCGCTGAACCTCAATGTGAACACGATCGAGTTCCTGTCGCCGACGACCCGTCTCACCGGCAAAGGCCGCGTGACGCACGTCGCGGGCAAGGGCTTCGAGCAGTGGCCGTTGCAGTTCGAGTTCCGCCTCGCCGGCAAGGGCTACCTGCAGCAGCTCCTGAACGAGGCACGCGTGCTCTCCGGACAACAAGACGACAAAGGCTACGCGGTGATGGGCGACGCGTTCACCGTCGGTGGCACCGCCTCCGGCGTGACCACCAACCTCTGGCAGATCATCGCCCGCGCGGGCCTCGGCGGCCTGCTGCGTTGAGCCTCGGCGCTGCCAGCGAAGGTCGAGGAACCGCGGTGCGGGCGAAATAGCAGACGGCCTAAGCCGGGGAACAGGAGCAAACGGAGGCAGCGGAGAACGGGGGAATCTGGAAACCAGGAACTCCAGGCTCCGACTTGATAAGACTCGAATGCGCGGCGGGGTGGGCCCACGGAACACTCGGAAAACGCGGAAGGTCCCGCCACTCGCCGCGTTCGTCAGCTCCGGAAAGGGCGAGGGCCGTCGGGCCTACATCATGGTCCGAGGCAGGCAGCCTCGGCTACATCAGCGCTCGCTTATCCGTGTCGATCCGTGTCCATCCGTGGTTGAGCCCGCGCGAAGCGGTCAGGAAACGCCTTCGGCTACACGTCCCTCTGCATGGTCCGCGGCGAACGGCCGCGGCGCTACACCAAAGTCGACGAGCATCGGAATCTTCCGCGTTTTCCGTGCCTTCCGCGGGCGACCCCATTTTCGGGAATTCCTTCAGGCGTCACAACGCTTCGGCACGGTCTCTCCATTTTCCCTTTCACTTTCATTACGCCATCCGCACGCCCCGCCTTTGCTATTGCCCTCGCCGGCGGCGTCGCGTTTTCCCTTCGCGGCAACGGGGTTGCATGCGGAGCCCGGTTGCATCCGGCAACCATGTCCCTGATCCCCTTCACCAGTCAGCTCATCGCCGACGTCGGCATTTCCTTCGGAGACGAAGGCAAAGGCCGCCTCATTCCGGAGGTCGCCGACGAGCTACGCGGCACCGCGCATCCTGTCTCGGTGGTGCTCAAGGTCAACGGCGGAGCCAACTCGGGGCACACTGCCGGCGGGATCAAACTAAACCTCCTGCCGGCCGGAGTGGTCGTGCGCGACGCCGCCCACCTTTGCATCGGCAGCGGCGTGGTAGCCGATCCGCGCAAGATCTGGTGGGAGACACGCCCGCTGGAACGGAAGGGGCACGCCATTCTGTCGCGCCTGCTGATCGACGAGCGCGCGCTGCTGTCGGATGTCACGCACCGGCTGCTGGACCTTGCGTGGGAGGATTATCGCGTGAACGTGCTGGCGGAGGAAGCGCGCGGCTCGACCGGCCGCGGCATCACCCCGGCGTACCTCGACGAGGTGGGCCAGCAGCAGATCACGTTCGCCGACTTCCTAGGTGGACCGAACTACTTCGCCCGCAAGCTTGCACAGCGCGCCGACCGCGCTTGCCGGACGATCCAGCACGTGTGCCGCGTGAGCGAAGCCGCGTGGCACGCCCTTTTCGAGAAACTCACCGCCGCGGAGCTGCGCGCCAACGCCGAGGCGATCGAACTCGGGGTGTTCACTCCGGCGGAATTTGATTTCGGCCGCTTCAAGGGAGCCACGCCGTTCACCCTGAATATCGAAGCGCTCACCGAGGTGTACTGGACGGCCGGCACCGCGCTCGCCCGCAACATTGGCGAGGTGCGCGAACTCATCCTGCGCGAACTCAGCGCGGGCCGCACGGTGATCGGCGAGTTCGGCCAGGCCTACTGGTTGGACAAACGCCACGGCTTCTCACCGAACGTCACGGCATCGCACACTTACACTCCCGAGTTGTTCGAGAGCGCGGGCATCCCGGTGCAACGCATCCACACGTTCGGTGTCGCCAAGGCCTACGACACCAAGGTCGGCACCCACACCTTCATCACGCGGATGGACGACGCCCACCCGCTCGCGGACCGGCTGAAGCGCATCGAGTTCGGCACCAGCACCGGCCGCCAGCGCATGGTCGGCTGGTTCGACGCGGTGGAGAAGGGCGACGCCCTGCGCTACGGCGGTTTCCAGGACGTGATGATCAACAAATCCGACGCGCTCACGCACGGTGGCGAATGGCGCGGCGAGTTGCTCATCTGCACCGCGTACGAGGATGCCTCCGGACGCCGCTTCGCGCACGTGCCGCGCAACGAGGCCGTCCGTCGCAACCTGAGGCCGGTTTACAGCCGCCACGCCGGCTGGAGCGAGGACATCTCGGGCGTGCGCCGCTTCGCGGACCTCCCGGCCGCCGCGCGCCGCTACACCGCCGCGATGATGCGCTCCATCCTCGACGTCGCCTACGAGGGCGGTCTGCGCCCGAGCGACGACCGCCTGCCCAACCTCCGCTACCTCGGCGTCGGCCCCGAGCCCTCCCAGATCATCAAGGACGTGCCCCGCACGGCGGAATTACTCCGCCTGGCCTGAAGCAAACGGAGACGGGACAAACCACGCCGAAATCGCATGGATGATGCGGAGGGGGTGCGGTGAAGATCCGTGTTTTATCCGTGTTGATCCGTGCTTCGCTCCCTCCGTCGAACTTGGATCCAAAGCTTTCCCCATGAAAACCCCGACCCCGCTCACCCGCCGCCAATTCGCCCGACGCTCCCTCGCCTCGGCCGCCGTCGTCGCCGCACCCGCGTTCCTGCGCGGACAGAACCTCAACGGAAAGATGAACATCGCCGTTATCGGCACCGGCGGTCGCGGCGGCGGCAACCTCAAGGGTGTCTCGTCGGAGAACATCGTCGCGCTTTGCGACGTGAACGAGAAGAACCTCTCCGCCGCCGCCGCGGCGCATCCTCAGGCCCGGCGCGAGGTTGATTTCCGGAAGCTCTTCGACCGGCCGGAGGCGTTCGACGCCGTGGTCGTCAGCACCTGCGAGCACACCCACGCACTCGCCACGCTGCTCGCGCTCAAGGCGCGCAAGCACGTGTACTGCGAGAAGCCGCTCACGCATAACGTCCACGAGGCGCGGCTGGTACGCGAGGCCGCGGCGAAGGCCGGGGTCGTCACGCAGATGGGCATCCAGATCCACGCGACCGAGAACTACCGCCGCGTGGTCGAGCTCATCCAAGGCGGGGCGATCGGTCCCGTGACCGAAGCGCACGTGTGGGTCTCGCGCGCCTGGGGCCTGCAAAGCAAGGAGGCGGCCGAGAAGGCCAATGATCGCGTGTTCGTCACTTCCCGCCCGACGGAAATGCCGGTGCCGGAGGGCCTGCATTGGGACCTGTGGATCGGTGGCGCGCCGTTCCGGCCCTACAACGAGATCTATTTCCCGGGACCGAAATGGTACCGCTGGTGGGATTTCGGCAACGGCACCATGAGCGACCTCGGATCGCACTGGAACGACCTGCCGTTCTGGGCGCTGCAGTTGAAGGCGCCACTCGCCATCGAGGCCTTCGGTCCTCCGGCCCATCCCGAGATCGCGCCCGCCACCATGCGCGCGGTCTACGAATTCGGCGCCCGCGGCGACCTGCCGCCAGTGCGGGTGACCTGGCATCAGGGCGACGAGCGCCCGGAAATCTGGAAACAGGGCGGCATCCCGCAGTGGCGCGACGGCGCCCTGTTCATTGGGAAAAAAGGCATGCTGCTCTCCGACTACGGAAAGCACCTGCTTCTGCCCGAGAAGGACTTCGCGGGCTTCACCCGTCCGCCGCAGAAGTTTCCCAAGGCCGCCAGCCATCACCAGGAGTGGATCGACGCCTGCAAGGGCAAGGGCCGCCCGCTCGCCGACTTCCAGTACTCCGGCTGGCTCACCGAGTCGAACCACCTCGGCAACGTCGCCTTCCGCGCCGGCCGCCGGCTGGAGTGGGACGCCGTGAACGCGCGCGTGACCAACACCCGCGCCGCCGACCCGTTCCTGCGCCGCGGATACCGCAAAGGCTGGGAGCTGCCCGCCTGATGGCGCCCGGCCGCGGGCGCCGCGCTCGACGCCCGCCCTCCGCTAACCCAACGTAACCGCCATGTCCGCCCCCAAGAGACTCGACGAGAAGATCGCCCGCATGCGCGCGGGCACGGCCACCCGCAAGGACTTCATCATCGCCGACGCGAAGGACGCCGACATGGCGTTCGGCGTGACCGCCCCTGGGCCGGGTGCCTGCCTGCCGGGTCGTGCCCACGAGGCGCAGGGCTGCTGGAAGTCACTCGCCGACTACCGGGACCAGATCCGCGCCGTGATCCAGCAGGACATCGTCGACATCATGCTGCTCTCGGCCTCGAACGTGGAGCAGCTCGCGATCCGCGAGAAACTGTTCGCCGGCTCGCCGATCACGCCCGCGGCGCGCGCCAACGACACCAGTGACATCTGGGTCGTGCGCGGCGGCAAGTACCCCTCGCTCCCCTCGCGCGCCTTCCGCACCGCGACGATCGAGCACATGAAGTACGGGCGCATGCAGACCGACTGCGCCGCGCCGCACACCGGCGCCGACCTCGGGCTCTACTCGATTACCTTCACCAACAACATCGACTGGGACTACAAGGCGCTGGAGGACTTCGCCGCGTTCCGCCTCGAGGCCGAGGCCAAGCGCTTCCGCTACTTCCTCGAGGTCTTCAACCCCAACGTCGATCCGGGCATCAAGCCGGACGCCATCCCCGGCTTCCTGAACGACCACATCGTGCGCACCCTCGCGGGCGTCACTTCCTCCGGGCGTCCGGTCTTCCTGAAAATCCCCTACAACGGCCCCGCCGCACTGGAGGAATTAGTGGCGTACGACCCCAACCTGATCGTCGGCATCCTCGGCGGCGGCAGCGGGACGACCCTCGACGCGTTCCAACTCATCCACGACGCCCAGAAGCACGGCGCGCGCGTCGCGCTCTTCGGTCGCAAGATCAACCACTCGGAGCATCCGCTGGCGTTCATCGAGTTCCTGCGCCGGATCGTCGACGGCGAGGTCGAGCCCGTCGAGGCCGTGAAGGCCTACCACGCCGTGCTCGAGAAGCTGGGCGTGAAACCCCAGCGCCGCCTCCCGCAGGACCTGCAGCTCACCGCCACGTCGCGCAGCTACCGCCGCTGATCCGCCATGCGCTCGGGAATCATCGCCGCGGGCAATTGGCTGATCGATCACGTCAAGCTCATCGACCAGTGGCCGCCGCAGGACGGCCTCGCGCACATCCTCGGCCGGACCGCCGGCAACGGCGGCGGCCCCTACAACGTCCTCAAGGACCTCGCCAAGCTCCGCGCCCCGTTCCCGCTCGAGGCGATCGGCCTCACTGGCGATGACGCCGACGGCCACGCGATCCGCGCCGACGCCGCCGCGCACGGCATCGACACCGCGCAACTCCACGTCACGCCCGCCGCGGCGACGAGCTATACCGACGTGATGACCGTCCGTTCCGACGGCCGCCGCACGTTCTTCCACGACCCCGGCGCCAACGCCCTGCTCGCGCCGGAGCATTTTGACTTCACGCGCACGCGCGCCCGCCGGTTCCACCTGGCCTACCTGCTGCTCCTCGACACGCTCGACGCCCCGGGCGCGGACGGGAAGCCCCGGTCCCTCGAGGTGCTGCGCCGCGCCCGTGCCGCCGGCCTGCGGACGTCGGTCGATTGCGTCAGCGCGCGACCCCACCTTTACGAGAAGGTCGTCGCGCCCGCGCTGCCGGAAACGGATGTGCTTTTCGCGAACGACTTCGAGGCCGAACAGCTTACCGGGCTGACGCTCGGCCGCGGCGAAACCCTCGATCGCGCGGCGGTGGAAGCCGCGGCCCGGCGACTCATCGCCCGCGGCGTTCGGGATTGGGCGCTGATCCATTTCCCCGAGGGCGTCTGCGCGTGCTCCGCCCAAGGCGAGATGATCTGGCAGGCCTCTGTTCAAATGCCGCCGTCGGAAATCGTCGGCGCGGTCGGCGCCGGCGATGCGCTCGCGGCCGGCGTGCTCTACGGCCTGCACCAGGAATGGCCGATGGCCCGCTGCCTGGAACTCGGCGTCTGCACCGCCGCCGCCTCGCTCCGCGACGGCACCTGCTCCAACGCCGTCGACCCCGCGGAAGACTGCCTCGCGCTCGGCCGCCGCCACGGTTTCCGGCGGATTTGAACGGGCCTCCCAGCCGGGGATCAAATCGCCGGCAGATGCTTCAAGCCACCTCGCTTGACGGAGTGACGCTTGTCTGACAAACGACCTGCATGGTCACAAACGTCCGTACCTTTCTCCGCGATTTCACCACGTTCAAGGCCCGGGCCAGGAAAGGGGAAACCGTGCGAGTTCAGGATAAGGAAGGGGAGTTCCTGTTCACCGCTGCGACCCCTCGCAAATCGCTCCTAGCTGCGGCGAAGGGCCGGATCACCTGTCACGAGGATCTGACGAAACCCACCCTGCCGTCCGGAGCCTGGAAGCCCTCCCTCTGATGGCGCGCCTGAAATACCTGCTCGATACCCATGCCTTTCTTTGGGCGGCGACCGACGACGACCGCCTTAGTCTGAAGGCGGCCCGGGCCATCGCCACAACCCCGTACGAACAACTGGCGATAGCCGACGTAACACTCCAGGAGATCGGCCTCCTCATCGATTCCGGACGAATCTCCTTAGCCGGCTCTCCAGTCACCGTACTTGGATCGCTGCTGAATTACGTGACCGTGCTGCCCATCACATTGGAGATCGCCATAGCCGGACCACGGCTCGCCTTGCCGCACGGGGATCAGTTTGACCGGATTATAACCGCTACTGCAAAGGTGCACCGCCTGCCGTTAATCACTCGGGACGCGAATATAACCGATGCCGGTGTCGTAGACACCTATTGGTAGTCTGAAGCCGAACGGCCACTCTTGGAGGCGAACGGATACCCTTGTACTGACCGCGTCCGCCAAAACCATACCGTACCAGTCTTCCGTCGTCCGCACCGCCCTAACTCGAAATCGCGCTTCTCGGAACGACTCCCTTCGGCCACGGCCCCTTCTCGCGCAACTGCGTAATCCGAGAAATCCGCGGTTCAAATCTGCCGCCTGCGGATACGCCTTGGGTCGTCAGGCCAACGACAAGGTCCGCGGCGTCTGCGGCGGCTACACCGAGCCCCACCGACCCCGGCTCATCCGTGTGCATTCTTGTCCATCCGTGTTTATTGACCCGCGGAACGAGTCGGGAGCGCGTTACGACCCGAGATTCGACTACTTGTCGAAACCCTGTGATCGGCTGAGCCGTGCTGGCTCATCTCCCCATTCTCAGTTCCCTTAAGCGTCTCCCACTCTCCCAGCGTCTCCCTATCTCCCAGGTCTTCCTTCGTCTCCCTTGGAACTTGGCAGAATCCGCCGGAGGGCTTTGTTCTTAGTCACCCCTCCCCATGTCGTTTTTTGCCGAGCTG
>JAURJO010000261.1 GCA_030832235.1 Verrucomicrobiota bacterium | reverse complement strand
CGCGGATCTGAGCCTCGAGGTGATTAGAAGCTGAACCGGAGCGACGGGGGTTTTAACCACGGATGAACACGGATGGACACGAATCGGCAGGGCTTGGTGTAGCCGCGGCCGCCCGCCTACGCCGAGGCTACGGCGGGCGCGCCCGCCGCGGACCCTGCGGAGCCCATGAGGGCCGAAGGCTGTACCGAAACGGGCGGTCTTTCGTCACGAATTTCACCGATCGCGCAGATGAATGGGACGATGGCGTATCCGAGGGGGATGGTGCCAAAAGAACACGATTCTCGAGGATAACGGTACCAATCGACGCGGATACATGGGGTTCGTTTGTAGCCGGGGTCCGGCGACCCCGGCCGATGCCGGCGATCGGACAGCCGAAGGCCGTTCGGAAAGCACCGGATTTGAACCGCAGATTTCGCGGATGGCGCAGATGCGGGAAGAGGCGTCCTGATCTTCGGGAAGGGCAGGGACACGGATGCGGGGCGGCGGTCGCGGGCTCTGAGCGCGGATTGGAATCGAGCTTGGGACACAGAGGGCACAGAGGGGCGATCCGAGGGAACGTAGTTTGGGTCGAGGAGGGATTAAGTTTGGTAGGGATACGATCGAGCAGGCGTGACGGTGGAGCTCTGGAAAGCCGGTACGAGGGGCAAGGACTGTCATGCGCGTGATCACGACCGACTGTCTGGTGATCGGGGCCGGGCTCGCGGGGAGCGCCTATGCGCTGCGGATGGCGGCGGAGGGGTTTGCGGTGGAATTACTGGCGCTCGGCGGGCCGCTCGACTGCAACTCGGATTGGGCGCAGGGCGGGATCATTTACGACGCGGAGGGCGATCCCGCGCTGTTGGCGGCGGATATCACCGCGGCCAGCGACGGCGCGGCCAATCCCGCGGCGGTCGCGCAGCTCGTGACGGAGGGTCCGCGCGCCGTGGAGGAAATCCTGCTCGACGGAGCGCGCGTGGCATTCGACCGGGACGCGGCGGGGACGCTCGATCTGACCCGGGAGGGCGGACATTCGGCGCGGCGGATCATCCATGCCGCCGACCAGACGGGGCACGCGATCCTCTCGGCGGCGGCGCGCGACGTCGCCGCCTCGCCGCGGATCACGCGTCGTGCGGGCTGGGTGGCGGTGGATCTGCTGACCCTCTCGCACAACGCGGAAGACGAATCGCGCCGTTATGAGCCGCTCACGTGCTTCGGCGCCTATGTGCTCGACGCGCCGGCGGGTGAGGTCGTCGCGATCGTCGCACGGAAGACGGTGCTCGCCACCGGCGGGATCGGGCAGATCTACCTGCATTCGACGAACCAGCCGGGTAGTGTCGGCCACGGGATCGCAATGGCCTACCGGGTGGGCGCGCGGTTGATGGATCTGGAGTACGTGCAATTCCATCCGACGGTGTTCGCACGGGAGAACGCGCCGCGGTTTCTCGTCACGGAGGCGTTGCGCGGGGAGGGCGGGGTGCTGGTCAACCGGCGCGGCGAGCGCTTTCTCGACGCGGTGCATCCGCGCGGTTCGCTGGCGCCCCGGGACATCGTCGCGCGGGCGATCCACCGCGAGCTGGCGGCGAGCGGTGATCCGCACGTGTGGCTCGATCTCGGCGGTCTCGCGCCGGATTTCATCCGTCTCCGCTTCCCGGGTGTGCACGCGAAATGCCTCGAGCACGGGGTCGAAATCACCCGCGAGCCGATCCCGGTGGTGCCGGCGGCGCACTTCATCTGTGGCGGAGTCCATGCCGACCTGCGTGGCCGGACGAGTGTGCGGGACCTCAACGCGATCGGCGAGACAGCCTGCACCGGATTGCACGGCGCGAACCGCCTCGCGAGCACCTCGCTGCTCGAGTGTTTGGTGGCGGCCCGGGCGGCGGCGCGGGCCGATGCGGAGGAACTCGCCCGCGGTCCGACGGCTTCGCTCCCGCATCCGCGGGCGTGGGAGAGCCCGAGCCGTGAGGCGGATCCCCTGCTGGTGCGGCAGGATCTGCTGCAGATCCAGCACACGATGTGGAATTACGCCGGGATCATCCGCTCGCCGCGCCGCCTGAGCCGCGCGCGCCGTATCTTCCTCGAGCTACGGGAGGAAATCCAAGGCTTCTACCGGGGATGTCGTCTGACGCCGGAGCTGATCGAGCTCCGCAACGCCGTGCAAACCGCGCTGTTGGTCGTCCACGCCGCGTCCCTGAACCCGCGGAGCCGCGGCTGCCATTGGATCGAGGAGGAGACGGACGGGGCGTCATTGCGTACCTGATGCGCGGACCCGGTTGATGCCCGCGGCGGCCAACGCCTGTCCGCTCGCCGGACGACGGGTCCAAAATGCCGGAAAGTCATCCCGTTTTTTCCATTCCGTCACCGGTTTGTCATATGCGCCCCTCATGATTCGGGCGTGATTTCCAAATCCCGTCTCGTCTTCTCCGCGGCCGCGTACGCCGCTCTCCTGCTGGGGTGCCCCGCGCTGCGGGGAGCCCAACCCGCCGCCACGGCGCCCGTCGATCGGGCGGTTCGCCTGGAAGAGTTCGAGGTCACGGAGCCGCGCACTTCGGCCCAGACCATGGCTCCGACCGAGAGCCGGCTGGAGTCCACCCAGCCGCAGTCGATCATCAACCTTCAGACGATCCAGAACAGCATCGCGCCCACCGCGGACTACGCGATGATCGCGGCGCTGGCACCCAGCGTCACGAATTTCTCGACGAACGGCCCCGGCCTGAACGAATCGAAGCCGACGCTCCGCGGTTTCACCGACGGCCAGTACAACGTCACGCCCCGGCCGTCGCCCGATGGCAAGAGCCTCGCCTATATTTCACGCCCGAACGGCAGCTTCCAGCTGACGGTGATGGATCTCGCGACCAAGCAGACCCAGATCCTGACCGATTCGGCCAAAGACGAATCCCCCAGCT
>JAURJO010000260.1 GCA_030832235.1 Verrucomicrobiota bacterium | reverse complement strand
GGGTGATCAAATTCGGAATCCAGAAGAGGTAGAGCCACCAGATCGGGTCCGTGAGAAACTTGCCGATCGCGAAGGACCAAGTCTGGCGGTGCGGCAGCAGGCTCGACCACTTCACCGGCGTGATGGTGTCCGGCGGATCGGCGCGGATGTGGGCGAGTTCGGCCGGCACCAGCCGCGGATGCGATTCGGGGGAGCGGTATTCGATCCACCACCACACGATCCAGAGCAGTCCGACGAGGCCCGTGATAAGGAAGGCCCATTCCCAGCCCCAGTGCAGCGTGATCCACGGAACCAGGATCGGCGTGAGCAGCGCGCCGATGTTGGTGCCGGAATTGAAAATGCCCGTGGCGAGCGCGCGTTCCTTCTTCGGGAACCACTCCGCGACGGTCTTGATGGCCGCGGGGAAATTACCCGCCTCGCCAAGACCGAGCAGGAAGCGCATCAGCGCGAAGCCCGCGGCCGCGCCGGAAAGGGAGATGAAGGCCACGCCGAGTTTGTCGCTGATCACCAGCGCCGGGACGGTGAACTCGGGGAGCTTGTGCGCGAAGGCGTGTCCCGCCGCCGCGAGGCTCCACAACGCGATGAAGACGGTGAAACCGAGGCGTAAACCGATACCGTCGATGATCCGGCCCGCGACGAGCATGCCGATCGCGTAGGCCAGCTGGAAACTGAACACGATGCCGGCGTAGATCCGCTCATCGGACCAGCCGAACTCCTGCGTCAGCGTGGGCTTGAGGATACCGATGATCTGGCGGTCGACGTAGTTGATCGTCGCCGCGAAAAGCAGCAGCGCGCAAATGACCCAGCGCGTGTGGCCGCCGGATGAGGGGGTCGGGGAGGCAGGCATGGCGTGGGCGGAGGTTCCGGCCGCCGTCATCAAACTGTCAACGCGGCAGACCGTGGTTTGACACGACACCCGTCGGGCGCGGACTCTCCGCCCTGCCCCTCCCCACCTGATGGAAAACCCCGCCCCGCTCGACCGCGCCCGCCGCAAGGCCTACTGGCGCCTGCTGCCGTTGCTCTTCATCTGCTACGTCATCGCGTACGTCGACCGCGCCAACGTCGCGATCGCGAAGCTGACGATGACGAAGGACCTGCCCGGGTTCGACAACGCGGTGATCGGTTTCGGAGCCGGCGTGTTCTTCTGGGGCTACTTCCTGCTGGAAGTGCCGGGCTCGCTGATCGTGGAGAAGTACAGCGCGCGGAAGTGGATCTGCCGGATCATGATCACGTGGGGCATCATGGCGGCGATGACCGGCTTCGTGCATTGCCACATTCCCGGTTTCACCCCCTGCGCCGAGGCGCTGCGCTCCGGAATCACCGCCCTGTTGAAGCCCCTCGCGGGCACGGGTGACGGCTGGCTCGCCGGGTTCGCGCAGGGCACGGTGACGCAGTTGGACGGCCCGAACGGGATGACGATCTTCCAGTTCTATCTCATCCGCTTCCTGCTCGGCCTCGCCGAGGCCGGCTTCTTCCCCGGGGTCGTGGTTTTTCTCACCCACTGGTTTCCGGCGCAGGACCGCACCCGCGCGCTCGCGATCTTTTTCGCGGCCACACCCGTCGCGCAGATCGTGAGCCCCAAGGTCTCGAATTACCTGCTGCGCATCGGCACCGACGAAACGGTCAACGGCACGGTCATCCACCACCCGGAGGTCTGGGGCATGGAAGGCTGGCAATGGGTGTATGTGTTCTGGGGCATCCCGGCGGTGCTACTCGGGTTCGCCGTGATTTATTTCCTGAAGGACCGGCCCCGCGACGCGAAGTGGCTGACCGACGAGGAGCGCAGCGCCTTGGAGGCGCAGCTGGCGCTGGAAAAAGCGGCGGCTGGCAAGCGCCGCATGACGCTCCTGCAAGCCCTGCGTCACCCGATGGTGCTGCTGCTGGCGTTCGCCTATTTCTGCAACGTCACCGCGAACTACGGCATCGAGTTCTTCCTGCCCAGCATCCTCGAGCAATGGTACAACCTGAAGCTCAACGCCATCACCTGGCTCGTGCTGCTGCCGCCCATCGTGGCCCTGGTGGCGCAAACCTGGGTCGGCTGGAGTTCCGACCGTCGCCAGGAACGTCGGTACCACGCGGTGATCCCGCTCGCCTGCGCGGCCGTTCTCATCGGGATCGCCCCGCTCACGCAGGGCAGTCTGCCGCTCACCATCCTGGCCTTCATGTTGGCCTTCGGCGGCCTCAAGGCCTACCTGCCCGCGTTCTGGGCCCTGCCCAGCATGGCGCTCTCGGGCTCCGCCGCCGCCGGCAGTATCGGGTTGATCAACTCCCTGGGCAACCTCGGCGGCTTCTTCGGGCCAACCGTGCTCGGTTGGGTGCAGAAAACGACCGGCTCTTTTGTCGGCGGGCTCTACTACCTCGCCGTCTCCATCGCGGTCTCGGCCACGATTCTCCTGTTCCTGCCGATCGGCGGAGCCGCTGGGGAAACGAAATCATCCTCCCGCTGAGACGGGCCGGCGCGGCGCGCCACCCCGGGAATTGCGGCTTGAACGGGCTGATGGCCGGGCGAAATCTCAGCTCAGCAACTGCGGCGCGTTTTTCGCGTCCCCTCCCATCAGCTCCCCCCTGACATCATGCATGCCCGCACGTCCCTGAGTCGTCTGTTCCGGCCGGCCACCGCCGGCCTCATGTTAAGTCTCGCCGCGCTCGCCCCGGCCCAGACGGCGCCCTCCTCCGCCGGCGCCACTCCTCGCCGTGAGGATCAGGCCGTCCAACTCACCGCGTTCACCGTCAGCGAAGCCCAGGACATCGGCTACGAGTCGATGCAGACCACCTCCGGCATGCGCACCGTGCAGGAGCTGAAGAACCTCGCGAACTCGATCTCGATCATGAACTCCCAGTTCATCGAGGACCTCGGGCTCACCACCATGGAGGAGATGTCCACGTGGATGGTTTCGGGCGAATCCAACCCCGACCCCAACGCCACCGTGCAGAGCCGTGTCATCCTGCGCGGCGTCTCCAACGCCTACGCCCTGCGCAACGGCTGGATCTGGTACTCGCCCATGGACTCCTTCTCCACGGAGCGCGTCGAGGAGCTCCGCGGCCCGAACGCCTTCCTGTACGGCGAGGCCGACGTCGGCGGGGCCCAGAATCAGGTGACGAAGCGCGGCCTGTTCACCCGCGACGTGAACCGCGCGCGTCTCATGCTCGGCAGCTACGGGATCATGCGCGGCGAAATCGATTTCAACCGCCGCCTGGTGAAGGACAAACTGGCCGCCCGTTTCGCGGCCGTCGCCCACCGCAGCGACTCGTGGATCGACAACGTGCAGCGCGATTTCAAGGGCCTCTACGGCGCCGTCACCTACCGGCCCGGCCGCAACACCACCCTGAGCCTGATGTCCGAGCACGGCCGCACGGTCGCGGTGCTTTCGCAGGGCATGTTCGTCGACAACTTCTCCCGCGCGGCCACGGCCACGCTCGGCAACGTCGGCTACATCTTCAATACCGCGACCGGCACCGGCTACCGCGCGCAGGGCCGCGTCGTGAGCACCGGACCGGGCATCGCGATCACCGACACCTCGCTGATTCCGAAGCGGACGCAGACCAACGGACCCGACAGCACCTACAGCAACGCCACGACCTCACTCACGATCGAGGCCGAGCACCACGTCGGGAAAAACCTCCACCTGCAGATCACCGGGAATTTCTACCAGCAGAAGATCGAGAACTGGATCGTGAGCGGGCGTTCCATCACCCGCGACCGCAGCCCGCTGCTCCCCAACGGCCAGCCCAACCCGTACTTCAACGAGCTCTACGCCGAGTACTACCGCGGCAAGAACATCGACGGTAACATCGTCCGCGACATGCGCTTCTCGGCCGTCTACGACCTGGATACGAAGTGGTTCAAGCAGCAGTTCATCGCAAACGTGCAGCAGCACCAGGACACGCCGGGCCAAAAGAAGCCGAAGTACGTCGAGTACATCGACCCCGCGACCGCCAACTGGTCGGGCGTCATCAACCCCGCCATCACCTCCGCCGCATTCGCCGCCAACCGCACCACGTTCGGCGCCAATCGCTTCTACCGCCGCTACTACCTCCGCGACGGCCTGAGCCCCGACCGCACCGACGATCTCTCCGCCGTGTCGGGCCAGTCGGTGATCTGGCCCGACGTCGCCGGCCGTGCCGCCACCGGGCAGTTCATCAACCGCCGCTTCTACACGCCCTCGTGGGGCGTCGGCGCCTCGGGCAACTACTTCAACAACCACCTGTACACGATGATCGGCTACCGGCGCGACCACTTCAACATGCGCACGAACCGCGGCATGCTGCGCGCCCAGCCGCAATGGGAGGTCGACTACATCGATGCGTTCAACACTCCCGCGCTCGAGTTCGTGCAGTACAAGGTGGACGGCGCCAACTACGGCGGCGTGTTCCGGCTGAACGACATGTTCGCGATCGGCTACAATTACGCGCAGTCGTTCCGCATCTCCGTCGGCCAGGGCGGAGCCACGTTCAACTCCGGCGAACTCCAGAGCATTCCCGTCGGCGAGGGCACCGACATCTCGGCGCGCTTCACCCTCCTCCAGGGCCGCCTCGAGCTGAACGTCACCCGCTACAAGAGCTTCACGCCCAATGCGCGCTACACCGTGCCGGGCATCACCCAGCTGATGCGCGACGAGCTCACCGCGATCTTCCCGTCGACCTTCGACCCCACCGCCTCGGCTGATTACCAGACCACCCTCACGCGCGGCAACGAGGTGCAGGCCGTCGCCAACCTGACGCGCAACTGGCGCCTCATGGCCACCTATGCCGACAACAAGGTCGTGAACACCGACCGCGTGCCGCTGCTCAAGGCTTTCCGCGACCAGGCAAAGGCGCTGAACAAGCCCACGCCCGTCCTGAACGACCTGCTCGCCACCATTCCCGAGGGCGTGCCCAACGGCGGCTACACCAAGGCGCGCGGCAACTTTTTCAGCCGCTACCAGTTCACCGACGGCAACCTCAAGGGCTTCGCCTTCGGCGGCGGCATGAACTGGCGCCTGCGCACCTACCGCGGCACCGTCGCGATCGCCGCCTCCAACGCCACGCCCACCGACATCTGGTCGCCCGCCTATTCCCTCTACAACGCTTACCTCTCCTACGCGCGCAAGGTCCTGAACCGGAACACCACGTTCCAGCTCAACGTGGATAATCTCCTCAACAAGGAGTACTACCGCTCGGCCGCCGTCGGCAGCGGCTCGTGGGGCGACCCCCGCACGTTCCGCTTCTCGATGTCGACGGAGTTGTGAACGAAACCGCGGACGCGGGACCAAGCCTCGTCCGCGCCAAGGGCGCCGGCATTGCCTTTTGCCCGCGCTCTCGGACTCTAGTCACCGCATGCCTGTCCGTCGCCTCGTCGCCTTCGCTTTACTGGTCGCCGCCCTCTTCGCAGGCGGCTGCGCCACATCCGGCGACACGGCGCCGGCGACCACGCGCATCCCTGAGGCGGGATCCACCGCGCAGCTCCGCCCCGGCGACAGCCTCACGGTCGCTTTGCAGGGGGTTCCTGACCCTTCGACCAACAACGTGCAGATCGACGAGCAGGGTCTGATCAGCCTGCCGTTCATCGGCGCCGTGAAGGCCGCCGGCTCCACCCTAGCCGACCTCTCGCAACGCATCCGCGAGACCTATCTCAGCCGCCGCTTCTACACCGCCGTCGATGTCTCGGTCGTCGTGACCGAACGTTTCGTCTACGTTGGGGGCGAGGTGCAGCGTCCCGGTCGCATCAGTTGGACGCCCGATCTCACCGTCGCGAAGGCGATCCAGGCTGCCGGGGGCTTCACCCTCTACGCGAAGGAAAACGCCGTCAGCCTCGTGCGCGAGCAGGCCGCCTACTCGGTGGACGTGAAGGC
Organism: Verrucomicrobiota bacterium; assembly: GCA_030832235.1. Classification (GTDB taxonomy): domain Bacteria; phylum Verrucomicrobiota; class Verrucomicrobiia; order Opitutales; family Opitutaceae; genus ER46. The sequence continues at coordinate 1,208 of JAURJO010000260.1, read as the reverse complement.
GGCGCGCAAGGACCCCAGTCGCGACCCGCGCCTCGTGCCCGGAGACTCCCTGCAGGTTTCCCGTTCGCCGTTCTGACCCGCGGGCTCGCGCTTAGCGCAGCGCCGCCGCCATGTCCTTGGCGAAATAGGTAAGGATCAGGTCCGCCCCCGCCCGCTTGATCGCGATCAGCGACTCGTGCCGGCACCGCGCGAGGTCGAGCCAACCGAGCCGGGCCGCCGCGTGGATCTGCGCGTACTCGCCGGAGATTTGATAGGCCGCGACGGGTTTGCGCGTCGCCTCCCGCACGTCGCGGATGATGTCGAGGTACATGCCGGCCGGCTTCACCATGACGATGTCCGCGCCCTCGGCGTCATCGAGCCGCACTTCCGCCACCGCCTCGCGCCGGTTCGCCGGGTTCATCTGGTAGGTCGCCTTGCTCAGGAGACGGGTTCCCGCCGCCTGCGCGCTGCCCACCGCGTCGCGAAACGGGCCGTAATACGCCGAGTTGTATTTCGCGGAATAGGCCAAAATGCCGGTGTCGGTGAAACCCGCCGCGTCCAACGCCCCGCGGATCGCCCCCACCCGGCCGTCCATCATGTCGCTCGGCGCCACGAAATCGACGCCCGCGCGCGCCTGCAAAACCGCCATCTCGCGAAGGATGCCGACCGTGCGGTCGTTCGCGACGTCGTCACCCGCCGGCGTCAGCACGCCGTCGTGCCCGTGGCTCGTGTACGGATCCAGGGCGACGTCGGTGATCACGGTCAGTTCGGGCAATGCCTTCTTCACGGCACGCACCGCGCGCAGCACCAGCGTGTCCTCGTCAAGCGCCCGCGTGCCTTCCGGGTCCTTCAGCCGCGCGTCCAATTTGGGAAACAACGCCACCGCCGGCACGCCAAGCCGCGCTAGCGCGCGACACTCCTTCACGAGGTCGGAGATGTTCAGCCGGAAAACCCCGGGCATCGACCGGATTTCCTCCGGCGCGCCCTTCCCGTCCACCACGAAGAGCGGCGCGATGAAGTCCGCCGGCCGGAGCACAGTCTCCTCCACCATCGCGCGGCGGGAAGCCGTGCGGCGGAGACGCCGGGGACGCTGGACGAGTAAGAGCGCGGGTGACGGCTTCATGCGGCAGGGCCCCAGCCATAGCCGCGCGAAGCCGCGCGCCAAACCCGAAAAATGGGATGGCAAGCCGCGGACGATTGGGCGCCAATCACTTTTCCGCCCGAGCGAT
>JAURJO010000259.1 GCA_030832235.1 Verrucomicrobiota bacterium | reverse complement strand
GCCCATCACGGCGGCGATGTGGCGCCTGGATCCGCGGTCGAGCGCGCCGCGAATCGAAGTCGTGGCACGAGGCATCCGCAACGCGTACAGCTTCGCGTGGGATGGCACAGGCAACCTGTTCACGGTGTCGAACGGTCCCGACGCGCACGCACCCGAGGAGATGGATCACGTGATCCCGCCGCGGGCCGGGCAGGAGCCGCGGCATCACGGGTTCCCGTACCAGATGGGCGATGCGCCCGCCGGGACAAAGTGGTACCCCCACACGCCGGAGGCGCCGCGGGGAGTCGACTTCGTATTCCCAGTGCGGAATCTTGGTCCCGCCGGGCTGATGTACGGCAAACCCACGTCAACGTTCAACGCCCACAGCTCCCCCACGGGGCTGCTTTGGCTGGGAGCGGCGTGGCCGGAGTCGGTGCGCAACGGTTTTCTCGTGGGGCGCCTGGGAAGTTTTCTCGCGGGACCGGGACCGGACGAGGAGCACGGTTTTGATGTGCTGCATCTCAAGATGGAACGAAGGGCTGATGGCGGCTGGGACGCGCGTACGACCACCTTCCTGTCCCAGCTCGGACGGCCGATCGACATCTTCGTCGGCGCTCCCGGCGTTCTCTACGTGCTCGAATACACGCGGCCGACGGATCTCCGCGGCAAGGCGGGGTGGCTGCCCGGGCGCATCCTCGAGCTGACCGCGCGGAAATAGCGGCGGCGTCGCGCGGGGCCATTTCCCTTGCGGCGCGGGAGGATTCGGGAGGAATACGGCGCCTCCCATGACGGATTCCCCTCGGCATCCCTTCCTGCACGGCCTGAGCAAGCACCGCGGCGCGCCACCGACGGTGGTGGTGATCTTCGGCGCGTCCGGCGACCTGACCGCGCGCAAACTGATCCCGGCGGTCTACAATCTCGCCCACGACAACCTGCTGCCGGCGGATTTTCATCTTGTGGGCTTCGGCCGGAAACCGATCCCCGACGAGGAGTTCCGCGGCCTGGCGGCGGGAGCGATCCGGGAGTTTTCGCGGCGGGAGCTGGATGCAGCGGTTTGGGAACGCGTGGCGGCACGTACGACCTATGTGGCGGGCGGCTACGATGAACGCGCGGCGTTCGACCGTCTGGCGGCGCACATTGGCGAGATGGAACGCGGGCTCGGTCGCGACCTGCAGTGCCTGTTCTACATTTCAACCCCTCCGTCGGTCTTCGCGTCGATTCTCAGGAATCTGGGCGCGAGCGGTCTTGCCGCGCGCCATTTGCACGCGCCGCTGCACTCGAAGGTCGTGATTGAGAAACCGTTCGGCCGCGATCTGGAGTCGGCCCGCGAGCTGAACCGTGTGATCGGTTCGGTATTCGAGGAGCGGCAGGTGTACCGCATCGATCACTACCTCGGGAAAGAAACGGTGCAGGACCTCCTGGTGCAGCGTTTCGCGAACGCGATCTTCGAGCCGCTCTGGAACCGGAACTACATCGACAGCGTGCAGATCACGGTGGCGGAGGACGCCGGCGTGGCGGGGCGGGGCGGGTACTACGAGCAAAGTGGCGCGCTGCGCGACATGATCCAGAACCACACCATGCAGCTGCTCGCGCTCACGGCGATGGAGCCGCCGGGCTCGCTGGATCCGGAGGCGATCCGCGACGAGAAGGTTAAGGTGTTGAAAGCGATCCAGCCTCTGACCACGGGACCGGAGGGGGATGTCGCCCGCGCGCAGTACGCGGCCGGCATGGTCGGCGGCGGTCCGGTACGAGGGTATCTGGACGAGGAGGGCATCGACTCCGGTTCGGCGACCGAGACCTATGCGGCGCTGCGGCTCTCGATCAACAATTGGCGCTGGCAGGGCGTGCCGTTCTATCTGCGCTCCGGGAAGCGCCTCGCACGGCGCGTCTCCGAGATCGCGGTGAACTTCCGGCGTCCGCCCGGCACGCTGTTCGCGGGGGAGACCGCGCGCTTCGATCTCGCGGGCAACACGCTCTCGTTCCAGCTGCAGCCTGATGAAGGCCTGAGCATGATCCTCAACACCAAGGTGCCGGGGCTCGAGACCCGCACGCAGCCGGTGAAGATGAGTTTCCGCTACGCCACGACCTTCGGGTCCAACACCGCCGAGGCTTACGAGCGGCTGGTGCTCGACGCCATGGTGGGTGACGGGACGCTGTTCATCCGCGGCGACGAGGCGGAGGCTTCGTGGCAGCTCTACACGCCGGTGCTTGACGCGTGGGCGGCGGCGGGACGCACCGGGATGGACGCCTACGCGGCCGGCAGCTGGGGGCCGTCCGGCGCCGACACGCTGCTGGCGCGTCACCGTCACGTCTGGCGGCAACCCTGAGCGAGCGGACATGTCGGCTAATTTCGACGCCCTGCCCGGACTCGAGGTGCCGGTGGACCGCATCCGGCGGAGTCTGGCCGAGCTGTGGCGCGAGGACGGCGGGGCGGCGCCCGCCGACGATGCGAAGGCGACGCAGGTTAACTTCGTGCTGCACCTCGGGCTCGCGACGACGCCTGAGGATGCGGTGAACCAGTTCCGGACGGTTGTGCGCTTCGCGCAGCGCTACCCCGCGCGGGTGGTCGTGCTCTGCCCCTTGCAGCGGGATGTTCCCGGACCGCAGATCCGCGCGAAAGTCTACGGTGAGTGCTTCCTCGGGCGCACGCCCGCCGACCGGCGCTGCGTGGAATTCGTGATGCTCAGCTACTCGCGGGCGGCGCGGCCGTTCCTCGAGGACCAGGTGTCGACGTGTCTCTCGACCGATCTGCCCCTGTACTACTGGGCGCATGCCTTCGCGGACAGTTCGCGCCTCGCGGACTACCGTTACCTGCTCGGGCGCTCGCGGCGGGTGCTGATCGACAGCGCGTGTTCGCCGGCGGATGCCGTGTCTTTCCCGTGGCCGAATCCCTCGGCGATCCGCGATCTCGCCTACTGCCGGATGCTCCCGGTGCGGCAGGGCGTGGGGCAATTTCTCGCGGCTTATCCGGCGGAGGTGCTGGCGGGTGACTTGCGCCGGGTGGTGGTGGGGTACGGCGTCGGGCTGGCGGCGGAGGCTCGGGTGCTGTCGGGCTGGCTGGGACGACGGCTGGCGGCGTGCGGGGTTGGTTCGGGCGCGGTGGAGTTCCGGACGGAGGCGGGGTCGGCGGGCCTCGCGATTGATTTCCTCTACGCGGGCGGCGCGAAGTTTTTCCGCTGGCGGGGCGATCCCGCGTCGGGCCACGCGGACTTCGAGGCCGACTTCGGCGGTGGCCGCACCCGCTTGGGAGCCGGAATCGCGCTGCTGCGCCCCGAGGCGGCGCTCAGCGAGGCGATGTTTTTCTGAGAACGGGAAACTTCTGACGTCGCAGCACGAGCAGACCGGCGCCGGCGACGAGGTCGACGAACCCCATCAGCAGCCGCAAGGGCAGTGGAATCCGGTCGAGCAACAGCAGGATCGCGAGGCCCGCGGTGATCAGAAACCAGGCGAGCCAGGCAATTTTCCGGCGCTGGCGGAGGCGGATTGTGATGACGTCGGTCTGATCCACGCCGGGACCCTGTGGCGTGGCGATCACTTCGCAAGCGGCAGCGTGACCCGCATGGTGGTCCCGGCCGGGCTGGTGGCGGCGAGCTCGATGTCTCCGCGATGGCTGGCCAGGATGCGCTGGGCGATCGCGAGGCCAAGACCGGTGCCGTCGGGCCGGCCGGACAAGAACGAGTCGAAGATGCGTGCACGGAGGGACTCGGGGACGCCGCCCCCGGTGTCGGTGATGTCGAGTCGCGCGCGGGGGGCGTCGGTTCCCTCGACGATCTGGAGGTTGAGCCGGATGGAGCCGCCGGCGGGCATGGCCTGGGTGGCGTTGAGCAGAAGGTTGAGGAGCACCTGCTGGATCTGCCCCTTGTGTCCCTCGATGAAGACGGGGCCGGCGGGGGCGGGAAACTCGACGGCGACCTTCTGTTGCGAGAGCTTCAGGCGCACCAGCACGAGGGTGTCCTCGATGATCTCGGCGAGGGACCAGCGCGAATGTAGGCTCGAGGGCGCCTTGGCGAAGCCGAGTACGCGCGTGACGATGGCCTCGAGCTGATCGAGCTTCTCGCCGATGACGCGCAGGTCGGTGCGGCGCGGGTCCTCCGGGGTGAAGTCGCCGCCGAGCCCGCCGTAGAGGAGCTTGATGACGGTGAGCGGATTCCTGATCTCGTGGGCGATTTCGGCGGCGAGGAGGCCGAGCGTGGTAAGGCGTTCGTTCTTGCGCAGCACGTCCTCGCTGCGGAAGACGCGGGAGTAGAGCCGCGCGTTCTGGAGCGCGACGGCGCCGAGACCGGCCAGCGCGGCGCAGAGACGTTTCTCGTCGTTGTCGAAGCGGTGGATCCCGCCGGTGAAAACCGCGAGGACGCCGAGCACGTCGTTTTCAAACACGACGGGCGTCGAGAGCACCGAGGCGAGCGGCTCGCCGCGGGGCATGTCGGGCATGTCGAGAAACTCCGGTGACGAGAGGTCCTGCAGCCAAATCTGCCGCCGCGTGTGGACAGGCGAGGCGAACAGGCAGCCCTCGAGTTCGAACTCGCCGTCCGGCGCGAGCAGGGAGGCCGGTCCGGAAGATGCCGCGCAGCGCAGGCGCCGGGTGGAGGTATCGAGCAGATAGAACAGGCACGCGCGCGCCTCGAGCATCCGGCAGGCCTCGCGGGTGAGCGTCGCCAGGATCTCCTGCTGCTCCAGCTTCGCGACGAGCGATTGGCCGGCGGTGATAAGGCTCTCCAGGTGGCGGGCCTTGGCGCGCAGGTGCCCGAACTGCCAGAGCCGCTGCATCACCCGTCCGGCCTCGTTCGCGAGTCGGCCCAGCGTTGCGAGGTCGGCCGGTGAGAAGGCCGAATCCCGGTCGCTCTCGAGGTCGACCACCCCGGCCATCTGATCGCCGTCCAGGATCGGGGCCGCCATTTCGGCGCGCGTCGAGCCGCGCACGGCGATGTAGCGCGGCTCGGTCCGCACATCGGGCACGAGCACCGGGCGGCGGTTGAGCGCGCACCAGCCGGTGACGCCGTGGCCCGGGCGCAATTGGTGAGGTACGCCGGGCTCGGTGCCGTATCCGATCTCCACCTCGGTCACGAGGTCGCCCGTGTCGGGACTCAGCAGGGAGATCGAGCCGGCATCGGCGCCAAGGGTGGCGACGATGATCTCGAGCATCTCGCGCAAAGCGGCGGCGGAGTCGTCCGTCGACGCGGCGAGGCGGGCGATCCGGTAGAGGGCCGCCGTGGCGCGCGGATCATTGACCTCCGGCTCGCTCATGCGCGGCGAGTGAAAAGGCGGGAACCCGCGTCGCCAGCCGAATCGCGGGACTGGGATCAACCCGCGCCGACCGCGACCGGCAGCGCCTGCGGGGAAATGACCTCGTGCAGGCCCTCGCGCAGCGCGCGCAGCCGCTCGGGCGTTGAGAGTGGCTCGTGGTTGGCGCCCTCGATGTAGAAGGTGTCGATCGCGACACCCCGCTCGGTCCCGATGCGGGCGAAGGTGATGTCGAAACCGTGGTCGGAGATCACCTTGGCCAGCTGGTAAAGCAGGCCGATCTGGTCGCGCGCCTGGATCTCGACGATGGTGCGCTTCATCGAGAGCTCGTGGTAGACGTCCACGGTCGGCGGGAAAGTGCTCTGCAGCGTCTCGCCGCTCCTGTTGCTGAGGTAGCGCGTGGAGGCGAATTTGCGCGCCTGCTCCTGGATGGCGGGCAGGAGATCGCGGTTGGCCATGAGTGCGTCCTCAATGGTACGGGCGAATTTGTCCTGCGCGGCGGCGCTCTGCACGGGACCGCGGCCGGGCTCGACGACGTAAAAGGTGTCGATCGCGATGTGGTCGGTGCGGGAGATGACCTTGGAGCCGAGAATGTTCAGGCCCGCGACGCTGAAGGCGCCGGCGAGTTTGTAGAAAAGGCCCGCGCGGTCCCAGGTGACCACGTTGACGACGGTGAGGGAGCGGTTGAGGTCGTCCTTCCACTCGATGACCGGGCGCAGGGATCCGACCGAGTCGGTGGTCGTGATCGAGTGCAGCAGCCGGTTGACCATCTGGATGTGCAGCGCGATCTCCGTGGATTCCGTGTGCACGAAGTAGCGTTCGGGCAGCAGGCCGAAGTGCGCGTTGATCTCGTCGGTGCTGATCCCGGGGATGGATTTCGCGATGAGCTCCTGTTGCGTCATTTGGATCTGGGCTTGGAGGCTGGCGTCGGCGGCGGCGGCGCCGAGTTTCAGGCGTTCGAAAGTGGTGCGATAAAGCGTGGTGTGCAGCGTGTCCTTGTAGCTGTTCCAGAGGTCGGCCGCGGTGCCACGGGCGTCGCAGAACGTGTGGACGTAGAGATGCCGCAGGCGGTCGGCGTCCCCGACGGTTTCGGCAAATGCGGCTGCGGTGCTGGGGTCATCTACATCCCGCTTCTGCCAGAAACGTGCCATCACGAGGTGGTTTTTTATCGTGAACATAACCAGTTCACGTCCAGCGGGTTCCACTCCAAATCGTTCCAAAAGCGGCGCCGCGATACGCATCCCGCTCTCGGCGTGGCCGCGGATGCCCTCGGCCTTCCCGATGTCATGCAGGAGCAGTGTCAGGTAAAGCAGGGAGGGGTCGGAAGTCTCGTGCAGGGCGGCGCGGTACTTCAGCGTGATCGGCTCGGCCTCGGTGTAGATGCGGTCCAACTCGCGGATCGCGTTCAGCGTGTGCACGTCCGCCGTGTATCGGTGGTAGTCCTCGTGC
>JAURJO010000258.1 GCA_030832235.1 Verrucomicrobiota bacterium | reverse complement strand
CGCCCGGGCTTTGGGATTCCTCATGCTCCGGGCATCTCGATGCCGGTGAGGACTACGATTCGGCGGCCGGGCGTGAGCTAGGGGAGGAGATCGGCGTGCGGCTTGCGGACGGAGTGGCGCCCCGGCGTTGGTTCCGCGTGGAGGCGTGCGTGGATACCGGCTGGGAGTTCGTCTGGATCTACCATCTGCGCCACGACGGACCGGTGGTGATCGACGAACGCGAGATCCAGTTCGCCGAGTGGGTTGAGCCGGCCGAGGTCTCACGCCGCGTTGCGAATGCGCCGGCGGACTTTTGCCCCTCCTTCAAACTCATCTGGCCCCTCGCCGTGAACCGGCTGGCCGAGGTCGCGAAACCGTAGCGCGCCGTTTCAGCGAATTCCCAAGGCCTCCGCCGCCAGGCCGTAGCGGAGGTTGCAGACGGAGTGGTGCACGGCGTCTGCGTCGGCGTGTTCGAGCAGAGCCACGACGGTGGCGAGCGCAGCCGGAAAAACATCCGCGCGGGTGGCGGCCAGGCCCGGGACCGCCTGCCGTTCCGCGAGGCGGAGCGCGGCTACTTCCGACATCAAACCTCGCAGTCCGACCAAAGTAACCAGCGGGTTGCTGGCGTCGAACTTGCGTCCCGCGCGCCGGCCAAGGATCGCGCGCGCGGTCGAGATCGTGCCGCCGGTTCCGACAAGAATCGCGCCGCGCGTCGCGGTGAAATCGAAGCCGGAGCCGACGAGGCCCTTGCGGGTGTGCGCCGCGACTGCCGCCAGCGCGTCCGATGGCACGGGGGCGGTCGGATCCGTCACGAAGCGCTCGGTGAGGCGCACGCAACCGAGGGGCAGGCTCACTTTCCCGCGGATGGTGCGCTCGGCAAAACCGATACACTCGAGGCTGCCGCCGCCCAGATCGCAGACGGTGAAGTCGCGCAGTTCGCGCAGTGCCGGGTCGCAAAGCAGGCCGCGCCCGATCAGCGCCGCCTCTTCGTCTCCGGTCAGGATCTGCGGCGCCACGCCGACCATGGCGCGCACGCGCTCGCGGAATTCATGGCCGTTCGAGGCGTCGCGAACGGCACTGGTGGCGACGATGCGGAGATCGGTCGCTCCCTGCGCGGTGGCGTCGGAAGCGAGCCATTGCACGGCGGAGAGGGCGGATGCCACGCCTTGCTCCGATAATGAGGGGCGATCCCGGCTGATCCCGGCGCTAATGCGGGCGTCGATCGATCGGGTGTGCACCACGGCTAGCTCGCCGGCGGGGCTGCGCGTCGCGAGAAGCAGCTTGATGGAGTTGCTGCCGATATCGATGACGGCGACGACGGCGGGGGGCACGGTCGCCATGTCAGAGCGTGAAGCCGGCGGGTGCGATCAGGAGCACGAACTCACCGCGCAGGCTGGTCTTGGCGAGACGCGCCTGCACGTCGGCGGCGGGGCCGGTGAGGAACGTCTCGTGAAGTTTGGTGACCTCCTTGGCGACGCAGATGACGCGCTCGGCCCCGAGCCCGGAAACGATCTCCGCGACGGCCTTGTCAATGCGGTGGCAGCTCTCGAAGAGCGCGATCGTGTAGGGAAACTCGCGATGCCGTTCGAAGAACGTGATTCGCGCGGCGCTCTTGGGCGGGAGGAACCCGGCGTAGAGGAAGCCGTTGGTGGGAAGTCCGCTCGCGCTGAGCACCGCGATGACGGCGCTCGGGCCCGGGACGGGTACGACGGGCAGGTGGCGGCGGCGGCAGGCGCGCACGACGCGAAACCCGGGGTCGCTGATTGCCGGCGTGCCGGCGTCGCTCACGACGGCAATCGACTTGCCGGCGGCGAGCAGGTCGGCGAGGTGCTCGGCGGCCTCGGTCTCGTTGTGTTCGTGGTAGGCGAAAAGCTCGCGATTCAGCCCGAGGCGCGAAAGCAGGGCGCCCGTCGTTCGGGTGTCCTCGCAAGCCACCAAGTCGACGGCGCCGAGGATCGCGCGGGCCCGGTCCGTGAGGTCGGCGAGATTGCCGATCGGCGTCGCGACCACGTAAAGGTGGCCGGGCTGCGGGGTGAGGGAGGAGTTCTCCAAGGAAGGCCGGAGGCCGGTGGTTCCGGCGCGGACGATTAGCGGCCGCTCGGCTGGCCCATGCCGGGGATCTGGCCTTCCCAGCCCGCGGGACGGCTCCACGGGATCGAGGTCTGCTTCGGGCTATTGGTGCTGCAGCCCGTGGCGAGCAGGCCGAGCGTGGCGGCGACGACGGCGAGGAGGATGCGGCGGAGGGAGCTCATGTTCGTTTCAGCGTATAAGGACGGCGGAATCACCCTTCTGCAAGACCCCGCGCAGCGACTCGGGTTGCACCTGGGCGACGGAAAAATTGGCGCGGACGTCGCTGATCACGGCCGTGGCGACCGACGCGTTGCCTTGGTTGATACTCAGCTTGTGCCCGAGCTGGGCGCCGCGTGCGGAGCCGAAATTCACGACGACGAACGAGCCCTGCGGGCCGACGCTGAGCACGGTGGAACGGCCCGCGCGGTTGGTGAACACGGCGGTGGACGCGCCGGCGGCGGTGGGCAAGGCGGCGCCGTTGCGGGCGGAGGCGAGCTGACGTTCCAACTCGGCGATGGTGCTTTTGTAGGCCTGCACCGCCTCGGGGGAGGCGTTGCCGCGGCGGCTTTCGTCCAAGTCACGACGGAGCGCGGTGATCTCGTCGCCGAGGGACTTGGTGGTCGATTCGTAGACCGAGAGGACGGTGCGGGTGTCGGTGAGGTTGCGCTCGAGGTCGGCACCCCGGCTTTCGGCGGCGGAGAGTTTCTCCCGCGTGCGCGCCAACTCGACTTCGGAGGCGGCGGCGCGGCTGGCGGCGGACTCGGCGCGGGCGCGGGCTTCCTCACCCTCGCGTTTTGCCGCCGCCAGATCGGACCCCAGCTGGGTCCCGCGGCGCTCGGACTCCGCCAGTCTCACCTCGAGCATCCGTTTGGAGTCGCCGATCCGCAGGTAGAGGGCGCCGGAAAGGACCGTGCCGGCGAGGGCTAAGAGACAGAGGATCAGGGGCAGCCGGTGCATGGTCCGTGGGATCGGACGCTTCGCGCGCCCCGGGTGTTACGCCAGACGAAAGGTGGAGTCGACGACGCGGCCGCGCGCACGCTTGCGCACGCCGGAGCCGCGGTTTGCCGCGAGGCGCTCGAGGATCTTGAAGGCGATCTCGGTGCGATCCGGCGCGCCGGCGCGCGCGGCAAGTTCCGCGGCGGTCAGCGGTTCGTTCCCGGCGGCGCGCAGCGCGTCAATGAGTTTCAACTTCAGGGCGATGACGGCTCCGGCTGCCTTCTTGCCCGCCTCGACGCCCGGTTGGTGGTAGGCGTTGATCCCAATCAGGGAGGCGTAGAACCCGGTGACGCGCTCGTAGAGGGCGATCAGCATTCCGAGCGAGCGCGGCGAAACGTCCGGCAACGTGAGCGTGATGGAGTGCCGGCCCTTCTCGCTGAGCGCGTCGCGTGTCCCCAGCAGAAAGCCCTGCAGGTAATCCCCGGAGGTGACGCCAGGCTCGACCTCGAGCGAGGCCTTGGCGTCGCGGTCCTTCAGCACCTCGATGAACGTGACGAAGAAATTGTTCACCCCTTCGCGCAGCTGCTGCACGTAGGCATGCTGGTCGGTGGAACCCTTGTTGCCGTAGACGGCGATGCCTTGGTTCACGACGCGGCCCTCGCGGTCGAATTCCTTGCCCAGCGACTCCATCACGAGCTGTTGGAGATAGCGCGAAAAGAGCAGCAGGCGGTCCTTGTAGGGCAACACCACCATGTCTCGCGCCCCTCTGCCTTCCGTGGCGGCGTACCACGCGAGCGCCATTAGCGCGGCCGGGTTGCGGAGTGTTTCGGAGGTTCGGGTGACCTGGTCCATCGCGGCCGCCCCATCGAGCATCGCGTCAATGTCGATGCCCTGCAGGGCCGCGGGCAGCAGGCCGACGGCGCTGAGTTCACTGGTGCGGCCGCCGACCCAGTCCCACATCGCGAAGCGCGCGAGCCAGCCTTCGCGTTCCGCGGTCTGGTCGAGCTTGGAGCCCGCCCCGGTGACGGCGACGAAGTGCCGCGCGGGGTCGAGCCCGGCGGCGCGGAAGGCGGCGATCGTCTCGAGCATGCCGTTGCGCGTCTCGGCCGTGCCGCCGGACTTCGAGATGACCAGCACGAGCGTGCAGGCGAGGCGGCCGCGAAGCGCGGCAAACACAGCGTCGAAACCGTCGGGATCGGTGTTGTCGAGGAACCACACCGCAAGTTTGTCCCGGCGCGGCCGGCCGAGCGCCTGGGCGACGAGCTGCGGACCGAGTGCGGAACCGCCGATGCCGATCACCAGCAGATCGCGGAAGCGGCCCTTCGGGCCGGCGACGTCGCCGGCATGCACGCGGGTCGTGAACGCCTTGAGCGCGGCAAGCGTGGACGTGATCTCCGCGGTGAGTGCGGGCGTCGGCGCAAGGTGCGGCGCGCGGAGCCAGTAATGTCCGACCATCCGGCCTTCGTCGGGATTGGCGATCGCGCCGCCCTCGAGCTCGCGCATGGCCGCGAAGGCCGCCTGCATCCGCGGCTCCATGCCGGCGAGGAAGTCATCGGCGAACGGCAGACGCGACAGGTCGAGCGAGACGCCGATCTCTGGGTAGTGGTGGAAGTGCTGTTGAAACAGGGGCCAGGTCATCGAAGGTGGCGGGAAACGACGGAGATGCGGGAAGGAGAGGACGATTGGATGGGACGGGCTCACGCGCGGCGCCCGGATTACGGGCGCCGCACAGGATGCAAGTCTCGCGCCAGCCGCTTGGCCGGCGTGCGGATCAGAAGAGGTTCTTGTCGGTGACGGCGCCCTCGGAGGCACTGGTCACCGTGCGGGCGTACTTGGCCAGCACACCACGTGTCTCGCGGGGAGCGCGAGGCTTCCACGCCTTGAGGCGGGACTTGAGCTCCCCGGCGGGGATGCCGAGGGTGAGCTCGTTGCGGACCGCGTCGATGGTGATGGGGTCGCCGTTGCGGATGACGCCAATGGGGCCGCCGACGGCGGCTTCCGGCGTGATGTGGCCGACGACGAAACCGTGGCTGCCCCCCGAGAAGCGTCCGTCGGTGATGAGGGCGACCTCCTTGCCGAGCCCGCGGCCCATGATCGCGCTGGTGGGACTGAGCATCTCGCGCATGCCGGGGCCGCCGACCGGACCCTCGTTGCGGATGACGATGACGTGCCCCGCCTTGACGCGACCCGCCAGGATGGCGGCGAGCGCCTTCTCCTCGCTCTCGAAAACGAGGGCTTTGCCGGTGAAGGAAAGCCCCTCCTTGCCGCTGATCTTCGCCACCGCGCCGTCCGGGGCGAGGTTACCGTAGAGCACGCGCAGGTGGCTGTCGGCTTTGATTGGATTGGAAAGCGGGCGCACGACGTCCTGGTCAGAGGGATACGGGCGGACATTCCGCAGGTTTTCCGCGACGGTGCGACCGGTGACGGTGAGGCAGTCTCCGTGGAGCAGACCGGCTTCGAGCAGTATCTTCATCAGCGGCGGCAATCCGCCGATGCGGGTGAGGTGAACCATGCCGTATTTGCCGGAAGGCTTGAGGTCGCCGAGCACCGGTACCCGCTTGCCGATGCGGGTGAAGTCATCGATGGAAAGCCGCACGCCACAGCTGTGCGCGATGGCGAGGAGATGAAGCACCGCGTTGGTGGAGCCGCCGAGGGCGATGACGACCGTGATGGCGTTCTCGAACGCCTTCCGGGTCATGATGTCGCGCGGTTTCAGATCCGCCTTCAGCAGCGCGAGGGTGGCCTCGCCGGCGCGGCGGCAGTCCTCGCGTTTCTCCGCGCTGATCGCGATCTGGTTGGAGCTGTTGGGCAGGCTCATGCCCAGCGCCTCGATCGCGGACGCCATCGTGTTGGCGGTGTACATGCCGCCGCAGGAGCCGGGACCGGGAATCGAGCAGGCCTCGATCTTGCGGAGCCCGGCGTCGTCGACCTTGCCCGCGGCATGCTGACCAATGGCCTCGTAAACGGAGACGACGTCGCACTCCTTCTTGGAGTCGGGATGGATGCCGGGCAGGATCGTGCCGCCGTAGACGAACACGCCCGGGCGGTTGAGGCGTGCCATCGCCATGATGCAGCCGGGCATGTTCTTGTCACAGCCGCCGATGGTGACGAGGCCGTCAAAACCCTCGCCACCCGCCACCGCCTCGATCGAGTCCGCGATGATCTCGCGCGAAACGAGCGAGTAACGCATGCCCTGAGTGCCCATGCTGATGCCGTCCGAGACGGTGATGGTGCCGAAGATCACGCCCTTGCCACCGGCGGCGTTGGCGCCGGACTCGGCCTCCACGGCGAGCTTGTCGATATGCATGTTGCACGGCGTGACCATGCTCCACAGCGAAGCGATGCCGACCACGGGCTTCTTGAAATCCTCGTCGGTGAAGCCGACGGGGCGGAGCATCGAGCGCGCTCCGGCGCGGCTGGGGCCGTCGACGACGACGGAGGAATGTCTGCGGGTGTGGTCGGGAACGTTGCTCATGGCGGGAAAGTTTCGCGAGCGGACCAGACGCCGCCGGCACCGGCAAGTTCCGATACGGTCGCCGAGCCCGTCAAAATTGGTGTTTACTTGGAGCATTCGTTTTCCCCAACCTCCCGCTCCTTTTTTTGGGCCAGTAGCTCAGTTGATAGAGCGCATCGTTCGCAACGATGAGGTCGTCGGTTTGATCCCGATCTGGTCCACCAAATCCGCGAGTGGCGTTGAAATTCGGTCGTCGAAGAGTGTCGGGGAGGGAACGCGCCCGGGACCGGGGGGGGCGGTTTTAAGCGAAAAGCTCCGAGCTCTCTTGTCCGCGAAGACTCGGTTCCGCCGACCGGTGCCTGGCCGCGAAGCAGATCAAAGAAGGCGCGATGACGAGCGACGTGAGTGACGGCCCGCGCGCACTCGCGCCGCGCCGGTTCGCGGCGGGTCGTTCCCTAGGCTGAGTTCAGACGAGCGGGAAAAGTCGCGCCGCCGCGAGGATGATCAGGAACCCGATCACGCCCATGAGCGCGAACATCACCGACATCGTGCGCAGCGTTTCGCGTTCGGTCAGGCCCGAGGTGCGCGAAAGCACCCAGAAGCCGCTGTCGTTCATCCACGGAACAAGCTTGGACGCGCAGCCGATGGTGAGCGCAAGGTAGACGGGGTGGAACCCGAGCGTCTCGGGCGAGGCGAAGGAGCTGACAATCCCGACGCTCGTCACCATCGCCACGGTGGCGGATCCCTGCGCGATGCGGACGAGCGCGGTGAGCACGAAAGCGAGGGGGAGTACACCGATGCTGTAGGTGACCGCGAATTCCCGGATGCGTTCGCCGACCCCGGTCTCCTGCAGGCAGCCGCCAAAGACGCCGCCGGCCGCGGTGATGAGGATGATCGTACCGGCGTCCGCCAGCGCTTCCTGCACGTGCTGCCGCAGCTTAGTGGCGTCCATGCCCGGACGCAGGGCCAGGGTGAGAAGCGCAACCGCGGCCGAGAGCGTGAGGGCGATGTTGGGATGGCCGACCACGGCGAGCGTGCGGGTAAGACCGTCTGGCAGAAGACCGAGATCGCTGAAGGTTTCGCCGGAAATGAGCCCGACCGGCAGGACGATCGGCGCCAGGGAGAGGGCGAGCGACGGGAGTTGATCATCCCGCAGGCCGGAGGCGGGCGAGAGCATGTGCGCGGCCTCGCCGGAAACCGCCCGTATCGGGGTGGGCCAGCGCCGGTTGGCCCACCAGGCGTACACGAGCCCGCAGGAGGCGGTGAGGGAGCTGAGGACCAGGCCCGCGAGTATCATCACGCCGATGTCGACCTTCAGCGCCGTGGCCGCGAAAAGCGGGCCGGGGGTCGGAGGCACGAGGGAGTGGGTCATCGTGGTGCCGACCGCGATCGCGAGCACGTAAAGCAGGTAGTCGCGGCCGGTTCGCGCCGCCAGCGCCCGCGCCAGCGGGATCAGCAGGAGAAAGACCGTGTCGAAGAAAACCGGCACCCCAAGGATGAGTCCGCTGAGCCCCAGCACGATCGGTGCGCGGCGCTCGCCGAAGGTGTTCAAGGCGGAACGCACGATGCGTTCGGCTCCACCGCTGTGGAGCAGGCAGCCGCCAACCACCGAGGCCATCGCGATGAGGACGCCGAGGTTGGAGCAGGCGGAGCCGAACTTTGAGGCGAGCTTGGTGCCCAGAGGTTCAGCCGCGCGGGCCGACGCCTCGGTCGGTGATTTTTTCTGGGCCAGCAGGGATCGCTCGATATTTTCCGGCGGCGTGAGAGCGGCGACCACGATGGCGGCCGCCATCAGCGCGAGAAACGCGTGCAGGCGCAGCCAAACGATGCTGCCGATCACCACGATCACACCGGCAAGAAGAAGCAGAAGGGGGTCCATGCCGGGCGACGGGATTCAGCGGCTGGCTGGTGCTGAAGCAAGAGCCGTGGTGATGAATTGTCTTTGCACGATTGAAGCGGGGGGCGGTGCGTGCATCGTCTCCGCGATGAGTGCTGACACGGCCGCCAGTTCCGCGGGGTCCTCCAGCCATGTCCTCGCCCAGGACGTGCAGGAGTTTGAGAGGCTGGTGCGGGAATCGGCATCTTCGGGGCAACTGCTCACGGCGATCGAGGTCGCGCGCGACGGCCTCGCGCGCTTCGGCGGCGGCAAGACCCTGCAGCAGCAACTGGCCCTGGCGTTGGCCCAGACCGGCGCGCTCGACGCCGCGCGCAATGTCCTGGCGCATGTGCTGCAGGATTCCGCGCGCGACGAGGAGACGCTCTGCCTGCTGGGCCGCGTGCATAAGGAGATGTGGCGCCGCGCGCCGGTTCGTCGTGAGGCGGAGGAGGCCCTCCGGGAGGCCTGCGGCTACTACCGTGAAGCCTTCGGGATCGCCCAGGGGTATTATCCTGGGATCAACCTCGCCTTCACCTTGGCCGCCGCGGGTGATCGCTCCGGGGCGCGGGACTGCGCGGGGCAAGTCGTGCGGATCTGTCGCGCGGGTTTGGGCGAGCCCGAGCCGGCACGTGGGTTGCTCGGTCGCATGTTCAGCCGGTCCGAAGCCGCTCCCGCTCCGGTGGTTTCCGCAGACGGCTGGCTGGTGGCCACACTGGCCGAGGCGCTGGTGCACCTGGGTGAACAGGAGGAGGCCGCGCGTCGCTATCAACGCGCCGCGGAACTTTTTCACGGTCGCTGGCGTGACCTTGCCTCGATGCGGAAGCAGGCGAGGGAGATCCTGGGGTTCAACGGCGAATCCTCCGGATGGCTCGACGCGTGTTTTCGGTTTCCGTCGGTGGCCGTTTTCTCGGGTCACATGATCGATGCGCCGGGCCGTTCCACGCCCCGATTCCCGCCGTCGCTCGAGCCGGTCGCGCGCGAGGCGATCCGCGATCATCTGCGGACGATCGACGCCGGCTGGGGCTACTCTTCGGCCGCCTGCGGCGGAGACCTGCTTTTCTGCGAATGCCTGCTGGAGCGGGACGCGAAGGTGAATCTCGTCCTGCCCTGCGCGGTCGATGCGTTCCGGCGCCAGAGCGTCCGCCACGGCGGCGAGGGCTGGGAGCAGCGTTTCGACGCCGTGCTCGCGCGGGCCAACAGCACGCTCGTCCTGAATTCCGCCGGCGGCGGCGGGAGCGGTGAGGGGGCTGGCCCGGTGGGGCACGTTTACGCGAACCGGATCCTGACGGGAATGGCGGCGCTGCAGGCGCGGTCGCTCGACCTCGAGTTGCGTGCGATGGCGCTCTGGGACGGCACGCCGGTCGGGCTCCAGGGAGGCACCGCAAGCGTGGTGGCGGAGTGGCGCGAGCGCGGTTTTCAGCCGCACCTCATTTCATTGCCTGCCCCGGCCTATTCCGGTCCGGTCGCGAAGCAGGAATTGGCGCCGGTCGCGCCGGCCGCCCGGGCATCCGCAATCACCCTGCCGCAGGAGATCAAGGTGCTCGTCCTCGCCGAGGTGGTGAACTTCCGCAGGGTCGCCGAGTTTCAATTGCCGGCGTTCGTGGAGCACGTGCGTCGCGCGGTCGGCGGAGTCGTTTCCTCGTCGGGAGTCACGCCGGAATCGGCGGAAGTTTCCGGCGGATCGTTCCAGTTCGTCGTCGGATCGCTGGCCGCGGCCGCCCGCCTCGCGCTGGATCTGCGGGACGCGCTGGCGCGACGCCCGTGGGCGGAACTCGGTTTGCCGGCGGACTTGGCGTTACGGGTGGCGGTTCACGCCGGGCCGGTTTTCGCGTTCACCGATCCGGTGACGGGGCGCCTCTCCTGCCTCGGCACGCACCTGGTGCGCGCGCAGCATATCCTGCCGACCGTCGCGGCCGGGCAGGTTTTTGTGAGCCAGGAATTCGCCGCCTTGTGCGGTGCGGAGCGGCTGCCCGGGATCGACCTCGAGTTCCTCGGCCGCTTGCCGACAACGCGTATGTTCGAGGAAGCCCCCCTCTACCGCCTCGAGCGCGGTCAGTGAGGGCGCTCCCAACAGGTAACAGCCTTCGCGCCGCGCATCGCGAGGTCT
>JAURJO010000257.1 GCA_030832235.1 Verrucomicrobiota bacterium | reverse complement strand
AGTGGCGCCCCCACGGGGAATCGAACCCCGCTTTGAAGATTGAGAATCTCCTGTCCTAACCGATAGACGATGAGGGCGAAAAGAGGCGAAGAAAGTCGTGTTTTAGCGGCGCGCGTCAAGCGCTCATTCGCAAACCCTGCGTGCGCGAAGCCAGCCGTTTCGCCGCCTGGAGCCGCAGGCGTTCAGGGAACCGCCGGACCCACCCGGATTCGCCGGTACTCCATCTGACCGCGGTCACCCTCGAGGCCGATGCCGCCGGTGGCCGGCACCTTGAAGTCGTCGGTCAGCAATTCGCCGTTGCATTCGGCCCGCGCCACACCACCGCGCACGGTCACGACGAGTTCGTTCCAATCCTGCGCACGGTAGCGCTTCAAGTCCTTGTAAGGTCCGGCCAGCGGGTAGTCGCGACACTGCAACTGCGGCTGCCGGATGAAGACCCCGCTGTCGGCGTTGGGGGTCGCGCGAAACTCCAGCTTCAACGTGAAATCCTCCGGAAACTCGCGCGTGGTCCACAATTGCTGGATACGCCGGCCCTCGGCGGGGGTCGTGACGACAAGGCGGCCGTTGATCGCGCGGTAGCGGCCGTCGCCGGTGGCCACCTTGCCGTCGAACTTCTCCGCCGCCTTCACCTCGGCGAAGACGGGGGCGTCGGCCTTGGCTTTCTTGGCGGCCGGGCGCGGCGCGGTCGCGCGGAAGCCCCAGCCGGTCAGATCACGGCCGTTGAACAGCAACGTGAAGCCCGGCTCCGGCTGGAAGGTGTCGGGGGCGGTGTCCAGGAAGCCGAGGGTCGCGAAAATGGGCCGCAGGGCGGCGCCCCAGCGGGCGTAGCCCTCGGGGTTGAGGTGCAACTGGTCCTTGGACCACGCGGCGTCCATGTCGCCCTCGGCGGTGGCGAACAGGGTCCACGTATCGATCACCGTGAACTGCGGGTCGCCGCGGACCACGCCCTCCAATGCGGCGTTGAGCGCGGCGATCGCCTCGCGAGGCCTTTTCTTCGCGGCGGCGCTCGGCATCACCCGGCAGACGACGACCGGCACGCGCGCGTTATGGGCTTTGATCGCCGCGGTGATTTTGGCGAAATTCCGGCCGGCCACCTCGGGCGCGATGCCCACCTCCAGATCGTTGGTGCCGAGGAGCATCACGATCGCCGCAGGGTTCAGCGAGAGCACATCCTCCTGCAACCGGATCAGCATCCCGCGCGTGGTGTCGCCGCCGATGCCCCGGTTGGCCAGCTTCATGCCGGTGAATGCACCCTTGAAGTCGCTTCCCCACCCTTGCGTGATCGAGTCGCCGAGAAAAACCACCGCCCGTTGGTCGGCCGCGACGCGCCCGGACCACTCCTGTCGGGCGTCGTGCCAGCGGCGCACGTAGGCATCGTAGCGGCGGAGCGCGCCTTCGCCGGGCAGGCCCGTCTCTTCGGCGGGCAGGGACCAACGGTCGGCCGGGATTGGAGGCTGCGGCTGGGCCGCGACCAACGTGAGGGGAAGCAACAGGAGAGCGGTGAATCGCATGGGATAGCGGGGTGAACGTCCCACCGTGGAGCGATTCGGCTTCGGCTGGCGACCCGTTTTTTGAACGGCCTTCCCCGGAATGGGTCGGGAGAAACGCCCAGCTTCACACGCGCCAGCTCTGCAGGATCCGGATGTAATTCGCGCGCTCGTGTGCCGCCGGATCGGGACATCGGCTCAAGTTCAGCGCACCCCGCAACTGACCCACGTCCTCATACCCTTTCCGCTCCATCCATTGCCGCAGTCCGCCGAGCAACGACGAGATGACCCGCGGACCGTGTCGCAGGACCACCGACACCACCTGGGTGCAATGCGCGCCGGCCAGCAACGCCTTCACCACGTCCTCCGACGCGTGGATCCCGCCGCTCGCCGCGAGCGAACAGCCCGCGTGCGGGGAGATGATCGCGAGCCACCGCAGGCGCAGCAAAAGCTCGGAGGATTCCGACAACTTCAGCGCCGGCTGCACCTCGAGCTCCTCGAGGTTGAAGTCGGGTTGGTAGAAGCGGTTGAAGAGCACGACTCCGGCCGCACCAGCCGCCTCGAGCTGGGCGACGAAGTTCGCCGGCGCCGTGTGGAACGGGGAAAGTTTCACTGCCACCGGTATGCGCACGGAGCGCACCACTGCTTGCACTGTCTCCCGCATGCGCTCCTCAATTTCCTCCCCATCCACCGCACGATCCGTCGCGAGCTGGTAGAGGTTAAGCTCGAGAGCGTCCGCTCCCGCCGATTCGAGCCGCTGCGCGTGCTCCGTCCATCCGCCGGGCCGGGCCCCATTGAGCGAAGCGATGACGGGAATGGTGAGGTCCGCTTTCAGGCGACCCAGTTGCCGCACGTAATTGTCCGGACTCAGCTGGTACTCAGCGTAAGCCGGATAGAACGATGTGGCCTCGGCGGAGCTTTCCGCGGACGACTCGACGTGGTGGGTCAACGCGCGCTGCTCGGCCTCGATCTGCTCCTCGAAGAGCGAATGCATGACGAGTGCGGCGGCGCCGGCATCCTGCAACTGGCGGGCGACGGCGACGTTGTCGCAGAAGGGCGACGCTCCGATGACGATCGGGTTGACGAGCGGCAGCCCGAGGTAACGGGTCGAGAGGTTCATGGCGGGGTTTGGGGGGCCGGAGCGGCGGCGGCCGGCGCGGCGAGTTTCT
>JAURJO010000033.1 GCA_030832235.1 Verrucomicrobiota bacterium | reverse complement strand
CAGCACGAACCGTGCGTGGGGCAGCAGCTCGGGAGCGTGGTGCTTGCCGTAGTACTTCTCGTACGTCGCGAGGTCGGCGATGCGGAAGTCGGCGCTGAGGTCGATCACCCGCTTGCCCGCGGCCGCGAGCGCGCTCGCGTAGGCCGCCGCCGCGCCGTGCGGCAGCGCGAGGAAGAAAAGGTCGATGTCACCCGCGGCCAATGCCGCCGGATCCGAATCCGTGAACGTGAGCCCGCGGTCCGCTCCGCGCACCGCCGGGATGACCGCCGCGAGCGGCTTGCCCGCCTGGCTGCGCGACGTGACGGCCGCGAGCTTCACCCGCGGGTGATTGAGCAGAAGGCGGACGAGAACCTCGCCCGAGTAACCGGATGCGCCGACGATGCCGACTTTCATGGGCGGCGAAATTCACGCGCGAAAAGCGGGGAATCCAGACAGATCTGGATTCCCCGCCGGGAAAAGTCCGCCGAGCGGCGCGCGGGCACCCGGACTGCTTCGTCAGAACGAGAACGAGTAGCCGATGGTGCCGACTGTCTTTCCGACCGCGAGCGAGTTAACCGATTTGCCGAAGTTACCCTGCTTCGTGTAGGCGTCGCTGCCCTTGGTGTATTGGAGGCCGAGGACGATCTTCGACTCCTTCGAAACCTGGAAGGGCATGGAAAGCCCGATCAGCCAGTAATTGCCCCACGACTTCACCGCGGGAGAGGAGCCGTTCGCGGCGTCGTTCAGGAGGAAAGTACCGTACGTGGCGGTGAGTCCGAGCTCGGAGCCGATTTCCTTCATCGGCACGGCGTAGGCCGCGGTGAACTCCCACGTGGCGCCCTCGAGGACGATATCGTAATAAACCTTCGGGGTGAACTTCACGCCCTCGACAGTGTAGTTGAACGCGAGGCTCGGTTCGAACGTCGAGCGGTAGAAACCGGCGGCCGTCGGGGCCGACGGATAGAAATAGGCGGTGATGCCGGGCACAAAGCTCATGTCCTTGCCCAGGGCGATCGAGTAGGAGCCGTAGAGGTCGATCTCGGGATCGGAGCTGTCCGGGACTTTTTTGCCGTCGAACGGCTTGCTCGCCCAGACACCGAAGGTGAGGTCACCGGCCACTCCCTCCACCATGGACTGGAACGCGGCGCTGCTCAGGCGCTGGCCGCGGAGCATGTAGTCGGAGACCAAAGTACCGGTGGCGGTGAATGATACCGCCGGAGCGGCGGCGGGAGCCGGGGCCGCCGCCGGGGCGGGAGCCTGCGCCCGGGCGAGACCGCCCGCGATGATTCCTACGAGAGCAAACGTGATTTTCTTCTTCATGGGTTGCGTGGTTTTGATGCCTCCATTGCGGAGACTGGACAGCCTTTAGCAAACCGCGGGCCAACTTCGCGCCCGCGCTCTTCGGAGCCGTAAAAGCGCTGGGGTCGGTGCGCCACCAACTCCGTTACCGCCGGACTCCCCAGGCCGGCGCAAGCCGCCTTGTTTCGCCTTCGCCGGGCTGCTTGGCTCCGGGTGTGGAGACGATCACCGCAGCACTGACCTCATCCGACGGCAACCTGCCGGAAGTTCCGGTGCGCGTGGATCGCACCACCCTCGGGCTCCGTTCCTGGCGGGCCGTGGCCGAGGACGGCGTGGAGTTTCGCTTCGAGCTCGCGGTGGCGCTGCCGCACGGCGCCGCAATTTTCCAATCACCCGCCGCCCGTTACGTAATCAACCAGCAGCCGGAGCCGCTGCTGGAGATCTCGCTCAACCTGCCGCCGTCCGCCGCCGCCGGCATCGGCTGGGCCATCGGCAACTCGCACCTTCCGCTTGCCGCGGAACCCGGCCGGATGCTCACGCCGGACGCGCCCGAGACGCGAGCCCTGCTCGACCGCCTAAAGGTGGTCTACGTTCAGACTATCGAGGTTTTTCGCCCGGGACGCTTTGCGCGCAACGGCCAGCCGCCAAGTGACCTTGGCCCGGGCCACGGCCACACGCCGGACGCAAAACCGGCCCAATAAAAAACCGGCTTTCGCCGGTTTCGCGTCGGAACGGGGAAAACCTGATCCGCTCAGCGGCGCACCGTGGCGGTCCGCTCGCGACGAACCGCGGAGAAACGGGAAACGATCATCCCGATCAAAACGCCCGCCACGACGACACACGCGATAGTGGCGACAGGGTGCGCACCCAGATGGCTGAAATCCCAAGTGAACTCTCCGCCGCCCTCGTGCCCGTCGTGACCCGGGTGCGCCAACGCCACGGAGACGACGAGGTTCGAAACGGCGGCGAGCGAAAGCTGACGGCGGGAGAGAAAGCTCATAGGGCGGAAAGAAGCGTCCTCCGCATCACGTGGCCACAAAAAATTCGGTTACCCAAGGGGGCATGTAGCCGCGCAAGGCCGGGGTCGGAATCAACCACGCAGCGTGCCGGCGGCTTTCTCGGCGAGAAAACTGGCGTAGGTTTTTTCCAGCCCTTCGCGCAGGCCGATGCGAGCGCTCCAGCCAAGGGCGCTCATGCGGGCGACATCCATCAATTTCCGCGGGGTGCCGTCCGGCTTGGTCGGATCCCAGACGATGCGACCGGTATAGCCCGTGGCCGCGGCGACCATTTCGGTGAGCTCGCGGATCGTGACATCCGTGCCGGTTCCGACGTTCACCCAATCGGGCGGCTGCGGCAGCTTCAGCAGGAAGGCGCAGGCGTCGGCGAGATCGTCGACGTGCAAAAACTCCCGGCGCGGAGATCCCGTGCCCCACGCCCCGACCTCCGGCCGGCCGGCTTCCCTTGCCTCGTGGAAACGGCGGATCAGCGCCGGCAGCACGTGGGAGTTCTGCGGGTGGTAGTTGTCGGCGGGCCCGTAGAGGTTCGTCGGCATCGCCGAGTGGAACATCACCCCGTGCTGCTTGCGGTAATACTGGCAGAGCTTGAGTCCGGCGATCTTCGCGATCGCGTAGGCCTCGTTGGTCGGCTCCAACGCGCTCGTGAGCAGGCAATCCTCGGGCATCGGCTGCGGCGCGTGCTTCGGATAGATGCAGGAACTGCCGAGAAACAGCAGCCGCCCCACTCCGGCGCGGTAGGCAGAATGGACGGTGTTGGCCGCGATCGCGAGGTTCTCGAACAGGAACTCCGCCGGATAAGTGTTGTTGGCGTGGATGCCGCCGACTTTGGCGGCCGCGACGATCACGGCGTCGGGCTTCTCCCCGGCCATGAGCGCGTCGACCGCGGCCTGATTGGTGAGGTCGACCTCGCGCCGCGAACGCAGCAGCAGTTCAACCCCCGGCTCAGCCTGGAAACGCCGGACCAGCGCCGCCCCCACCATCCCGTTGTGCCCGGCGATATAGAGCTTCATGGCAGGTGGCCCCCGGAATACACGGAAACCACAGATAACGGCATTCCGCGAAAGAGGTTTCCGCGAATTCCGTGTGTTCCGTGGGCAGAATTCATCACAGGCGCGGCAGTTTCGCGATCTGAGCTTCGCGGCGGGCGAGCTCGAGGTCGTGGTCGACCATGATCTTCACGAGATCCTTGAACCGCACCTTGGGCTCCCAACCGAGCTGCTTGCGGGCCTTGGCCGGATCGCCGATCAGCAACTCAACCTCGGCGGGGCGCTCATAGCGCTGGTCGTACTTCACGTATTTCTCCCAATCTAGGCCCAGCTGGCCGAAGGCCTCCTGGCAGAACTCCTTCACGCTATGGGTCTCGTTGGTGGCGACCACGTAGTCGTCGGGCTGATCCTGCTGCAGCATCAGCCACATCATTTCGACGTACTCCTTGGCGTAACCCCAGTCGCGGCGGGCATCGAGGTTGCCAAGGTAAATGGAGTCCTGGAGCCCCAGTTTGATGCGCGTGGCGGCACGGGTGATCTTCCGCGTCACGAAGGTTTCTCCGCGCCGCGGGCTTTCGTGGTTGAACAGGATCCCGTTGGAGGCGTGGAGGGCGTAGCTCTCCCGGTAGTTCACCGTCAGCCAATAGGCGTAGACCTTGGCGCAACCGTACGGGGACCGTGGCCAGAAGGGGGTTTTTTCGGTCTGCGGGACCTCCTGCACCTTGCCGAACATCTCGGACGAGGAAGCTTGGTAGTAACGCACTTTCTTTACCAATCCCGCCTCCCGGATCGCCTCTAAGATGCGCTGGGCGCCGAGGCCGTCGACGTCGCCGGTGTACTCCGGGATGTCGAACGACACCCGCACGTGGGATTGCGCCCCGAGGTTGTAGACCTCGTCGGGTTGCAGCTCGTACAGCAGCTTCACCATCTGCACCGAGTCGGCGAGGTCGCCATAGTGCAGGAAAAGCTTAACCCCGTTCACGTGGGGGTCCCGGTAAAGGTGATCGATCCGGCTGGTGTTGAACGTCGACGCCCGGCGGATCACCCCGTGCACCTCGTACCCCTTATCCAACAACAGTTCAGCCAGATACGAACCGTCCTGGCCGGTGATGCCGGTGATGAGGGCCTTTTTCATTTTTTGCGGACGCTAGTTTCCTGCCGCTGCCGCCCGCAAGCATGGCCTGAAATTTTTGTCGCGGCCCCCCGCGCCGAACGTTTTCTTTAATCCTCCCCGCCGTGAACACCACCCGCCCCACACCCCTCGCCGTCATCGAAGGCGCGCTTTGCCGGCTAACCCGACAAGGCTCAAAGTCGGT
>JAURJO010000032.1 GCA_030832235.1 Verrucomicrobiota bacterium | reverse complement strand
GCTTCGCCGACCACCCGCACGACCTGAAGGGCAACAACGACCTGCTCAGCCTCACGCGTCCCGATGTCATCGAACGCATTCACGCCGACTACTTCGCGGCGGGCGCCGATATCGTCGAGACCAACACCTTCAGCTCCACGTCGATCGCGATGGCCGACTACCGCTGCGAACCGCTCGTGCGTGAGATCAACCTCGCCGCGGTCGAGTGCGCGCGACGCGCGGCGAACGCCGCCGAAAAAGCCGCGCCGGGCCGTCTCTGTTTCGTCGCGGGCGCGATCGGCCCGCTCAACCGCACGCTCTCGCTGTCTCCCGACGTGAACCGGCCCGAGTTCCGTGCCGTCACCTGGGACCAGGTGGTAGCCGCGTACACCGAGCAGATCGAGGCCTTGCTTGACGGCGGCGTCGACGCGCTGCTGGTCGAGACGATATTCGACACCCTGAACGCCAAGGCCGCGCTGTTCGCGGTCGAAGATGTGTTCACGCGGCGCGGCAAGGCCGCCCGCGTGCCGGTGATGGTGAGCGTAACGATCACCGACGCCTCGGGCCGCACCCTCTCGGGCCAGACCATCGCCGCGTTCTACACGAGCATCGCGCACGCGCGCCCGTTTTCGGTGGGGATCAATTGCGCGCTCGGCGGCGAGGCGATGCGTCCGTACGTCGAGGAGCTGTCGGGCATCGCCGCCTGCTACGTCTCCTGCTATCCCAACGCCGGACTGCCAAACGCGTTCGGCGGCTACGACGAAACGCCCGCCGACATGGCTCGCGTGTTGGGCGATTTCGCCGCCCGCGGCTGGCTCAACCTGGTCGGCGGTTGCTGCGGTTCCACGCCGCCCCACATCGCGGCGATCGCCGAAGCCGTGCGTAACCGCACCCCGCGCCAGCTCCCGCAGGCCGCGCGCGCTCTCCGCCTGAGCGGCCTCGAGCCGCTCGCCCTCGCCTGACCGCCGTGACGTCCGCCCCCCGCGCCTCCGGTTCCACCTTCCTCGTCATCGGGGAGCGAACCAACATCACCGGTTCGCCCAAGTTCGCTAAGGCGCTGAAGGCCGGCGATTGGGACGCGTGCCTCGCAATCGCGCGTCAGCAGGTGGAGAGCGGCGCCAACGTGATCGACGTCAACGTCGACGAGGCGCTGATCGACGGCGAGGCGACGATGACGCGGTTCCTCAACCTCATCGCGTCGGAGCCGGAGATCGCTCGCGTGCCGGTGATGATCGACTCCTCGAAATGGTCGGTCCTCGAGAAGGGGCTCCAGTGCCTGCAGGGAAAAGGCATTGTGAACTCCATCTCGCTGAAGGACGGCGAGGAAGAGTTCCTCCGCCGCGCCGGCCTCATCCGCCGCTACGGCGCGGCCGCGGTGGTGATGGCCTTCGACGAACAGGGCCAGGCCGCCACGCGCGACGAAAAGGTGCGCATCTGCACCCGCGCCTACCGGCTGCTCACCGAGCGCATCGGGTTTCCGGCCGAGGACATCATCTTCGACCCCAACATCCTCACCGTCGCCACCGGCATCGAGGAGCACAACAACTACGCCGTCGATTTCTTCGAGGCCACGCGGATCATCAAGGACACGCTGCCGGGCGCGCGCGTGAGCGGCGGCGTTTCCAACGTCTCGTTTTCCTTCCGCGGCAACAACCCGGTGCGCGAGGCCATGCACACCGCGTTTCTCTACCACGGGATCCGCGCCGGACTCGACATGGCGATTGTAAACGCCGGCATGCTCGGCGTCTACGAGGAGATCCCCGCCGACCTGCTGGAGCGCGTCGAGGACGTGCTCCTCAACCGCCGGCCCGACGCCACCGAGCGGCTCGTCACGTTCGCCGAACAGCTGAAGGCCGCCGGCGGCGACGGCAACGCCGCGCGCGCCGCCACCCCCGCCGCCGAGGCGTGGCGGCAGGGTCCGGTGGAGGAGCGCCTCAAGCACGCGCTCGTGAAAGGGATCGACGCTTTCGTCGACGCCGACACCGAGGAGGCCCGCGGCAAGTACCCGCGCCCGCTCGACATCATCGAGGGGCCTTTGATGGACGGGATGCGCGTCGTCGGTGACCTGTTCGGCGCCGGGAAGATGTTCCTCCCGCAGGTCGTGAAGTCGGCCCGCGTGATGAAGAAGGCCGTCGCCTACCTCACGCCATTCATGGAGGAGGAGAAACGCCGCCTCGCCGCCACCGGCGCCGCAACCCGGGCCAACGGCCGCGTGCTGCTGGCGACCGTCAAGGGCGACGTCCACGACATCGGCAAGAACATCGTCGTCGTCGTGCTCGCCTGTAACAATTACGAGGTCACCGACCTCGGCGTGATGGTGCCCGCCGAGAAGATCCTCGCGGCGGGACGCGAGAAACAGGCCGACGTGATCGGCCTCTCCGGGCTCATCACCCCCTCGCTCGACGAAATGGTTCACGTCGCGCGCGAGATGACGCGCCAGGGGTTCTCCGTGCCCCTGCTCATCGGAGGGGCGACCACCAGCGCGGCGCACACCGCCGTGAAGATCGCGCCCGAGTACGCGCCGGGCGTCGTCCACGTCCTCGACGCTTCGCGCGTCGTGAACGTGGTGAGCGCGCTGCTCTCGCCCGAACAAAAACCCGCCTACCTCACGGAGGTGCGCACGCGGCAGGACCGGCACCGCGAGGAGTTCGCCGCCCGCGGAGCGCGGCGCACCCTGCTGTCGCTCGCGGAGGCCCGCGCGCGGCGGCAGACCTTCGATTGGACGGCGGCCGACATCCCCTCCCCCGAATTCACCGGCGCGCGCGCCTTTGACCCCGTTCCGCTCGAGGAAATCGAGGCCTACATCGACTGGGGTCCGTTCTTCAGCGCTTGGGAACTCCACGGGCGTTTCCCGGATCTTCTGCGCGACGAGGTCATCGGCGCCGAGGCCACGCGGCTGTACGACGACGCGCGCCGGATGCTCTCCCGCATCATCAAGGAGCGCCGTTTCACCGCGAAGGCGGTGCTCGGTTTCTGGCCGGCCAATTCCGTCGGCGACAGCATCGAGGTTTACGCCGACCCCGGCCGTGGCCGCGTCCTCGCTTCCTTCGCCTGCCTGCGCCAGCAGCACGAGAAACCGTCCGGTCAATTCAATCACTGCCTCGCCGACTTTGTCGCGCCGCGCGACTCGGGACGACTCGATTACCTCGGCGGATTCGCGGTCACCGCCGGCCATGGCGTCGAGACGCTCGCCGCCGAGTTCAAGGCCGCGCACGACGATTACTCCGCGATCATGGCCCAGGCGCTGGGCGACCGCCTCGCCGAGGCCCTGGCCGAGCTGATGCACAAACGGGCCCGCGACCTGTGCGGCTTCGGCCGCACCGAGGCGCTGCCGATGGCCGACATCATCCGCGAGAAGTACCGCGGCATCCGCCCTGCCCCCGGTTACCCGGCGTGCCCCGACCACACCGACAAGCCGGTTCTCTTCGACCTGCTCGGTGCAACGGCGGCGACCGGCATCACACTCACCGAAAGCTGCGCGATGCACCCCGCGAGCAGCGTAAGCGGTTTCTATCTCAACCATGCCGAAGCGAAGTATTTCGCCGTCGGCAAAATCGGCCGCGACCAGGTCGAGGACCACGCCGCGCGCCGCAGCCGCAGCGTTGCCGAAACGGAACGCTGGCTGGGACCCTATCTGGACTACGTGCCGGAAGGCTGATGATCGCCGCCTTAATCGGCGCCATCAGCGAAATCCGCGATCAAGGTACGCGATCCTCGGAACAGCCTTCTGCAGTACGCTGCCGGCATCGTTCGGAGTCCCCGGCCTCCGGCTACCGTCGAACCCCGTACACCCGCGTCGATCCGTGCCCGCCCGCGGCTGTCCCTTCGCGGAACTTTTCGAAAACGTCTCTCGACTCCTGGCCCAGCCAGCCTGACCGACGGCTCGGTTACGGCGGAGCCGCGCTGGCGTTTCCGTCATTAAGCCCGGATACGAGTTTTGCGCCCTACCCTTGCCCTTTATGCGCCTCTTGGCGGCAGGGACCGCGAAGGGCGAGAGGCAGGGGGGCGAACGCCCCGCTGGGGTTGGAGGTTGAGGTCCGAGGCAGCCGCGAAAGGCGGAAGGAGTGGCGTGGACTTCAAGTCGAAACCCCGACTCCAACGAGTCCACCGAAAGGCGGATTGCCCGCCTCCTGCGGTTCAGCCCGCGAGCACGCGATCGACGGTGGCGACCAACTCGGAGCCACTGAAGGGCTTCGTCAGCGTGGCGGCGGCACCCAGCTTCTGCGCGATGCCGAGGTAATCCTTGGCGTTGAGGCGGCCGCCGCCCGAGATCGCGATGATCTTCGCGGAGGGCTGTGATTTCCGCAGCGCAACGATCACCTCTATGCCATCCTTGCTGGGCATGATGATGTCGGTGACGACCAGATCGAAGTTTTTGCGAGAAGCCTGGGCGAGCGCCTCGACGCCGTTAACGGCCGTTTCCACTTCATGACCGGACATGCGCAGGAATTCCCCCTGCAGTCCAAGGAGGTCCTGATTGTCATCAACGAGCAGAATTTTGGCCATGATCCGGTCGCTAGCCGCGGATCAATCCGTGACGAAAAGACGGAGTCAATCCCTCAGGCGGTCACAGCGCATCAGCCGGAAGGGAAAAGTCGGCGGCCCTTCGCCGGGGCCGGGACACGCGCGCAGATGTAGGCCACGATCCACGGCTTCAGCGGGTTCACGCAGGTGAAGCCCGAAGATTTCTGACGGCACTCCTCGGCGACCTCGACGCCATCGACCGGCGGGCTCACCGCAACCGGCTTCGCGAGGTCGAAGCACTGCCCGCGCCCGAAACACTCTTTGCGCTGCCGCGGCGCGCAGCGGTTTTCTCAGCGGGCGGACCCTTTGGTTTAACCGTAGATCACGCGGATCCCACGGATGCTTCACCCCCTCCCCGCATGCCGGCAGATTCTCCCGGTGGTCCACACCATCGTCCTCGTGATTCGTCGTCTGCGGCGGCGTCCCTGACAACGCGGGGGCAGATCCGGACTGATGGACCGGACTCCGTGAGCACGGTCTGGTCGTCCGTACCCGATGTGATCCAACTCACGTCCCTCCCGGACACGGTGGAGCCGCGCTGGGAAATTCTCAGCCAGCCCGGATTCCTCGTCGCTCCCGACGTTCGAAGTCCTGGGCGCCAGAGCCCTTTCGTTCAGCGCGCGTCCGCGCCGCTCCCCTCAGGCCGTCAGGCGGCGAACTTCCCCGAGGACGCGCGAGAGCGGAGCCGTCTTCGGCAGGTAGGCGGTCACGAGTTTGCTGATCGAGTCCCGCACCACCTCCTCGTCGAAGAGAATACCTGTGAGGAGGATCACGGGAAGAGTCGGGAGCTTGGCACGGATCTTGGAGATCATCGCAAGCCCGTCGGAATCCTCGAGCTGCAGATCGGAGATCAGCAGGTCGGGAGGATCGGAGTCGACCACGCCGAGCGCCTGCAGCGCCGAGGGGGCCTCCGTCACCCGGAAACCGCTCTGCGTGAGCATCTGCGAAAGGATCTCCCGGATGGGCGCCTCGTCGTCGACGATGAGAATGTGCTTCATGTTTTGAAAATGCGCGGTCCGGTTCAGACCCCTTTCTCCCGGGTCCGTAGGATGACCACCCCCCCCACCACGCGGTCGCGGTCCCGCAGCGGGAACAGCATGAACGAGACCGGCGTCTCCGCCCCCGCCCGGTTCTTCACGAACGCGTCCGCCTCGCGGTATTCCCGGCCCTCGCGCAACGCCTGCGCCAAGGGGTCGGCGCTGACCGCCGGACGTCCCGCGCCACCGAGGCGCACCAGGCTCTGCAACGGACGGTTCACCAACTCCTTCGTCTCAAAGCCGGTGAGGTGCGTCACCGCCGGGTTGAGACGGGAGATGTTCTGCGCCTTGGTGAGCACAAACACCAGGTCGCTGATCGAGTTCACGATGAGCTCGTTGTAACGCAGCTGGTGCTCGAGCGCCTGCGCCCCCCACGCCCGCTCCAGATTCTCCGCGCGCAGCACCTCGTTGGCCTTTGCCAGTTCGGCGGTGCGCTCCTGCACCCGCGTCTCCAGCTGTTCGTTGGCCTCGCGCAAAACCTCCGCCGCCCGCCGGCGCGCCCGCACGTCGTCGCGCACCAGCCAGCCCGCCAGGCCCAGCAGCAAGAAATTGAGCGCCACACCCGTACCCACCGTCCAACGCGTCGTCTGCGCCTGCAGGTACGCCTCGCTGTCGCGGGCCGCCAGCAAAGCCATCTGCTCCGTCTTCAGCTTCTCGACGATCCGGCGCACCTCCGAGGTCACCCCCGCCGCGGTGTCGGCCAGCACCAGCGAGCGGATCGCCTCGGGCTTTCCGCCGCGCCGCGCCGCGAGCGCGTCCCGTGTGAGCTTCGAGCGCCCCTCCGACAGCGCGTCGAGCCGCTCCAGGGCCGGGGCGGAGGCCCGGTCCGTCCGCAGCAGCGCCCGCAGCACCTCGAGATTCTCCGAAAGATTGGACATCGCCTCCCGGCAGGCCGCCTCGTCCTGCTCCGAACCGGTCACAAGCAGCGTCCGCAGCGCCGCGTCGCTCGCGAGGAACGAGCCGCGCAGCGAACCTAGCTCGAGGATCGCCGCGTGCGTCTGGTTCACCCAATCGTTGCTCGCGGTCGCCCGGCTGATGTTGCGGAGCGCCACCGCCGCCACGACCACCAAAATGGCGGCCACGGTGGCGAACAGGGCCACGATTCGGCGGATGATCGGATCACTCACGGCGGTGGGGAAAGGAGGGGTGTCAGCGGGCGACATTCGCCGCGGGGGAATTCCGGTCGGGGTCAGCGGATGGGGAGTCGGTTTTGACGACCGTCACGCCGAAACGCTTTCGATCCTCTTCATACGTGTAAGTGAATTCGGATACGGATGTCCAGTTGGCCTTGAACGATTCCGCAACCTGAGTCGCGATCTCACGAAGCGACGCCCCGCAACGCTCCACGTTGATCGCGTATTTGCGGTTGTTGTAGTCGAGGAACGCCTTGGCCTCCGTGACATAGCAGACCGCGTGCGCCACGCGTCCGACCATGCGCACGTGGATCAGGCGGGGAGTCTGACGGTGTTGCCGGAGCACATGATCGGCCAGCACGGCGTAATCGTCGCAGTCGCCCTTCCGCCTCGAGAGAAAGACGTCCGCCGGCAGGACGTCCGCTCCGAACTCATACTCGAAGTCGGCGAACCGCGTGGCGAACTTCTTCGGCGTCAGGTCCTTTTCCTCCAGCAATTCCTTGAGCGTCAGCGCACTCGCCGGCCCCGGGGCCAGCAGCAGGGCGACCAATGCCGCCAACAGGCGCCGGCCCGCCGAAGGCCGGCGTCGACAGGGCGGAATGAGCGGACGCATCCGACCATCTAGCTCCCCGCGCCTCCGCCCGCACAAACCTTTTTCGCAAACCTGGCCTGCGGGCATCGCGGTCCCTCCAAAGCGGACCGGCGCGGAGCACTCACGTGAAACCACGGGGCCGAACGAGGACCCGGTGCAGCCTGATTCGCCCGGGCGACGTGGCGGGAACAAGCTTTCAG
>JAURJO010000256.1 GCA_030832235.1 Verrucomicrobiota bacterium | reverse complement strand
ACACGGCGCTGGCGCTCAACGGAGCCGCGGCGATCAGCGTGGCGGACGTCGACGGAAACCTGGCGACCACGCGGCTGACGGTGACGAACGGCACCCTGGCCGTAACCCTAGGCACGACCGGCGCGACGATCAGCGCGGGGGCCAACAACAGCGCGACGCTCACGCTCGCGGGCACGGCGGCGCAGATGAACGCGGCGCTGGCGACGCTGGTTTATCAGGGTAAGACGGACTTTAATGGCGCGGACATGCTGACGGTGGTAGCAACCGACGCGTTGGGGGCGACGGACACCGACACGGTGGCGATCACGGTGACCGTGGTCAGCGATCCTCCGGTTTTCACATTCCAGTATGTTTCGGGAAATATGGTGTCGTTGAAGGGAACCGCCGAGTCCCTTTCGCGGATCAATGTATTCGTCGATTCGACGCTCGTCGCTTCGGCGCAAGCCAGCGTCCAAGGGTTATGGGAGGTTACCTTCTTCAGGGAAATCGGAACCTATCCGATTCAGGCGACCGCGACGGATGGCCTAGGGAACGTGAGTATTCTTTCCGCGGTCGTGCGGGTCACCGTCTCCGAAAACTCCCGTACGCCGGCGAACATCACGCTTTCGGGATTGGAACAGGAGTACGACGGCCGGCCCAAATCCGTCGGAGTGTCGGTCACGCCATCCAACTTGAAGGTCCTCGTCTACTATGGGTCCACTACGGCCGCTCCGACGGCCGTGGGATCCTATGCAGTTTTCGCTATCGTCGAGTCCCCCTCTTTCCAAGGTTCCACCTCCGCCACGCTGGTAATCAAACCCGGCAAGCAAACGATCAGCTTCCCGGAACCCACCGGAGTTGCGGCCGGAAGCCGGACCGCGCTCTCGGCAACGGCGTCCTCCGGCTTGCCGGTTTCCTTCTCAGTGATCAGCGGCCCGGCTCGGATCGAGGGAGGTCTGCTCGTGGCGACCGGTCGCGGAACCGTGGTGGTCCGTGCCTCGCAGCCGGGCAACGGCTCCTACATGGCGGCTCCGGAGGTGGAGCGATCGGTCAGCGTGGGCCTCGCCGCGCAGACGATCTCGTTCGATCTCGCCGCATCCGGTGCGGTCGGTTCGTCGCTGCCCCTGAAGGCGACGGCCAGCAGCGGTTTGCCCGTGGTGTTCGAGGTGATCAGCGGCCCCGCCCGCATCGAGTCCGGGTTGCTGGTTCTCACCGCGGCTGGAGATGTGGTCGTGCGTGCAACCCAACCCGGCGACGCCAACTATGCCGCGGCTGGTCCGGTCGACCGGCGGCTCCAGGTCCGGGCTGGAGCTCCGCAGACTTTCCTCGCCGAAGTGATCGACCCGAATCAGTCCGCACGCCGCGGCCGGGTGGCCGCTTTCCTCCCGGGCGATGGACGTTCCCTGGCCCTGATCCTGCTGGCGCCCGAGATCGGCCTGCAGGGTGCATTCAATGTTCAGGTCGCCTCCGACGGATCTTTTTCTCTGCAGGTCGCGACGACGGCGAACTCGGGTTCCTCGGAACCCGGACCGGCCCGCGTGGCTGCGCCTCCGGTTCAAGTCACCCTGCGTGGCTCGGTTCGCGACGGTCAGCTCACGATCGACTTTTCCGAACTCGGACTGCGGGCGGCGGCGCGCGCTTTACCCGCGGCGGGTCCCGGTACGGCCGTAACCGGCGCCTACCGGGCCGACTTCCTCGGGGCCCTCCAGGGAAATGTGCAGGCCATCGCGTTACCGTCCGGACAGGCCGCGGTGCTGCTGCAGGGAACGGACGGTGTCTTCGGCGGTATTCTGGACTTGGGGACGGGATTTTCTTTCTCCGGGGCGCTCGCGGGTACCTCGGGCACGACGCAAGTCTCGGGCGCCCTCGCGGCGGACAAGGGCGCCTTGACCGGAACCTTCAAGCTTCCGAACGCGGTGCAGGCCGATTTTTCCGGCCTCGCCACAGCGCTTCCGTCCACCGGCCGCCTCATCAATTTGTCCTCCCTGGCCCGTTCCGGCGGGGGCGAGGCCACGTTGATCGCCGGATTCACCGTCGAGGGCTCGGCCCAGCGGACTTTCCTGGTGCGGGGCGCCGGTCCGTCCCTCGCCGGTTTCGGCGTATCGGGCTTCGCCCCGAATCCGCGAATCCGGCTGTATCAGGGCGCCTCCTTGCTGGCGGAAAATGACGATTGGCACACCGGGACCGCCGGAGCCGGAAACATCGCGGCGGTTTCATCGAGGGTCGGGGCTTTCCCGCTCGTGGACGGATCCGCGGACGCGGCGCTGCTTTCAACCCTGAGCGCCGGTTCCTACACCGTGCATGTGGAAGCGGGCGGTGCCGACGGCGTGGCGTTGGCTGAGATCTACGACGCCGGCGCCGGTGCCGTGGCGGCGCTGAGCAATCTCGCCGTTCGTTCCACGCTCGACGCGGCGGGTGGGGCGTTGACGGTCGGCTTCGTGATCGATGGCAACGCTCCGCGACGCCTGCTGGTGCGCGCGATCGGCCCCGGCCTCGCGCAATTCGGAGTCGCTGGCGTGGTGAGCGACCCGCGGTTGATCGTCCGGCGTGAGGCGACGATCGTGGCTGAGAATGACAACTGGAGCGGCGATGAAATCTTGGGAATAGCCGCCGCCGCGCGTTCGGTCGGAGCCTTCGGCCTTCCTGCGGGCAGCAAGGATGCCGTTCTGCTGCTGACACTGGCCCCTGGGGCCTACACCGCGCAGATGACCTCCGCCTCGGGCGGAGGCGTGGGATTGGTGGAGGTCTACCAGCTGCCATGAGGTCCACGAAATGAACCTGCTTTTACGCCTCTTGCTGGTTACCGCCTTTTGCGCGCCGGTACTCCGCGCCCAGACCGTGAGCGTGTCGCCGGTTGCGGCGACCATTGGCACCTCGGCTGGAACGGTGACGTTGGCCGTGACGCTCACCTACTCCGGCACCATGGGTTCGGTCGGTTTCCAGATCGGTTCGGTGCCCGCAAACTGGACCTTCGTGGCAAAGGGTGGCGTTAATCCGCCGGAGGTCGCGCCTTTCGTGGGGGAAATGGGCGCCTTCGGATTCGCGTACACTACCATCCCGGCCAGCCCGGCGCGGTTCGAGTTCACCGTGGCCTATCCCGCAGGCCTGTCGGGCTCGCAGCTGTTCTCATCCGTTGCCGCCATCTTCCGCTTCTCGGAAAACGGAGTTTCCAAACAGCAAATCGTTTCCGCCCCGAATCTGGTTTTCTCTCCTGCCGCCTCCGGTACCACGGCGCCGGCCATTTCTGCCCAACCTTCCGGTGCATCGCTTGTCACGGGCGGTTCCCACACCCTGGCGGTGAATGCGACCGGATCATCCCCGCTGGCGTATCAGTGGCGGCGAAACGGCGTGGCCATCGCTGGAGCCACCGGTTCCCAGTACGCGCTCTCCAATGTGACCAACGCCTCAGCCGGAGCCTACACGGTCTTGGTTTCCAACGCCGTCGGCTCGGTGTTATCGGCGACCGCCACGATTACCGTCTCGGAGAACGCCGTGCGTTTCCCTTACGCGGGAGTCTATCTCGGATCACTGAGCGGCGGGGGCTCCTTCGCGCTCATGGTACGGGACGACCGCACCGGTGCTTTCGTGGGCTTCTCCAGTTCAGCCCGAAAGGCGTTGGTCGCTTCGAGCGTCAGCGTGGACCCATCCGGCCGTCTGGCTGGGGTAATGGAACCCGGCCTTGCGGCCTCCTTCACGGGTGAAGCGGAGCCATCCCGGGCGGCTCTCGAGGGCGAGTTTGCGGTGGCGGGGACCTTTGCCGCCGATGGCTCGCTCACCGGCTCCGTCGAGCGCCTGGGATTATCATTCACGGCCTCTGGACCAGCCCGCTCCGCGGGGCTGGAGCGTTTTGCCGGCTATTACCCTGCAGGCTCTGCCGGAGGAGCCGCCAGGGCTTACGTGATCATGGCCCCTTCCGGGGAGGGCTTCGCCGCCGTTCTCACGGGTTCGGTT
>JAURJO010000255.1 GCA_030832235.1 Verrucomicrobiota bacterium | reverse complement strand
GTTCTCGCCGACACGGGTCAGCCGTCCGGTGAGCGAGCCGCTGGCCGGCACGCGAACGGCGACCGAGCGGAACGCCCCCCGGAAGATGCGGCTGGCGAGGCGTGCCGCCGGGATGCCGACGAGCCCCCGCGGACGGGTGGCCGCGACGCAACGTAGGAAATTGCCCAGCCCCATGCCGGGATCGATCACGACGGGCACGAGTCCCCGGTTGAACAACGCGAAGACGCACGCGATGAGCGGCAGCCCGGGCGGCACCATCACGAGGGTCCGGTCGCCGGCCCGGAGGCCCGAGGTGTCGAGGCGCGCGCACCAGGCCCCCACTTCGGCGTCGAGCTCGGCGAATGTGAGCGCGAGATAGTCGATCCCGCCATCCGTCGTGGTGCCGCGCGGAACCTTGAGCGCGGTGGCGCCGGGGCGGGTGGCGGCCATGAGACCGAGGTGGCGGGCGATGTTGGCGCCCGCGGCCCCCTCGGCGTCCGGTTGGGTGGCGGGCGGCGTCATGGCGGGGCCGAACGTGCGGCGCACGCGGGAGCCGGGCAACAAAAACGCCGCGACGGCAAGGTCGCGGCGGGGCGGGAGCGAATCAGCGTCCCGCTCAATAATCGTGGAGCGTGATGAGCCCCCAGAGCAGCGTGACCTTTTTACCGGACGGACCGTTCTTGCCGACAATGGTGGACGTGTCGGTGTTCACGGTGGCGGGGGTGACAGGCTGGAAAGAATCGCTGGAGTAGGTCACCGCTCCGGCGAGCAGGGACGTCTCCTTGCCGCCGCTGGCGGTGTTGCGCGTGGCGCAGCCGGAGGTGAGCAGCGCGGTGAGAAGGACAGCGACGAGGGGCAACTTGGAATTCATGGGCGACGGGGGAAGGACGGTGGGCGGCGGGATGAAGTTTCGCAAGGGCGGGGTTTTCGCTTTTGGACCCGAAGCGAGGACGTGCCGGACAAACGCGAGCAAACCCCGCCCGGCGGCAATCTAGGCTGAAAAGTTGGCGCAAACGCGGGCGTGGCCCGGCGTTCACGTCCCGACGCCAGGAGGCGGACAAAAGTCCCCCAACGACCGCACCAGCATTTCGCGTCCGTTGAATTTGCCCCGCTTGAAACCCAGCCTTTGGAGATAGTCGAGGTGCGCTGGCGTCGACGCCTCCGCCGCCACCTGCTCGACACCCAATCCCCGCAACACCACGGGATTATCAATGAAGATGTGGCGGCCTACCTTGAAATCACGGTACTCGGGCGCCACGTAATCGAGGGCCACGACCAGCATGCCAGGCGTGATTCGGCGCCCGAGAATCACCC
This sequence comes from Verrucomicrobiota bacterium, assembly GCA_030832235.1. Taxonomy (GTDB): domain Bacteria; phylum Verrucomicrobiota; class Verrucomicrobiia; order Opitutales; family Opitutaceae; genus ER46. Next base: position 8,468 of record JAURJO010000255.1, on the reverse strand, counting down.
CCGCCAACTGCGCGTCGCGCAGCGTGAGCAGGGCGATGTCGACCGGGTCGGCACCGGCCGAAAACCCGGGGAAGAACCCGCGGATACCTTCCTGATGGTGGCGCAAAAACTCGGTCACCACCGGGTTTCCGGGTTCCGTCGGCACCACCACCAGTCGATCGCGCCGGCGGTGGATCCGGGAGAGGTGCCAGACATTGATCAGCGCGATGGAGAAGTTCAACAGAGCCACCGGGTAGGCGGTGATCAGCAGGCCGTAGGCCGTGAAAAGCAGCGACCCCGCGAGGTTGATCCAGCGAAGACGCACGACCGAGGTCATGAGCAAGGAGACCCCGACGACCACGGACGCCCCGTAGCCGAACCATTCGATGAACGCGGAATTCATGGGACAGAGAGAAGGGACCGGGCGACGATCAATGGGAAGTGCTCGGCGGATAATACCGCGCGAGAACATGCCGCCGGCTCGGCATGGAGCAACGAAAGCTGCTCGTCCCATAACCGCGTTCGAAGCTTGCACCCTCCCGTCGCACTTCGCCCCAGAAGCGGGACGGGCAGATTCGGACATCTGCCGATCTCCTCGGCTTCCCGCCACCCTCCCCGCCCCGGTCAATCCGCCGTTTCACCCACCACCGTGAATTCCTCGCGGTCGTGGTAGAGATGCCGGATGCGGACGCCCGTCGCGTGGCGGACAAACGGTGAACCTGAAGACCGCAGTTCGCGCAGGAGCGCGATCGGGTCGACGCGCCCGAACTTGAGATTCACGACAAACCGCCGGCACCAGCCCTGCGCCAGCCACGGAGTGACAATCCGCGAGAGCACCTCGTGGGGTTCCTCCACCATGTCGCAAAACAGCCAATCAAGCCGCTCGCCTTCGACGGGGCGGAAACGGAAGGCATCCTCGCGTCGGTGCTCGATGCCCGGATGACCCAGTGCGCCGCCCTTGAGCGGGCCGTTGTCGATGGCGATCACGCGCGCACCACGCCGCGCCGCGCTGTAGCTCCAGCCACCGGGCGCGGCACCGAGGTCGCACACGGTTTCGCCGCTAGCGGGTTCGCGTCCGAGCAACCCGTAGGCTTCCTCGACCTTCAGGTAGGAACGCGACGGCGCCTGCTCGTCATCCGCCATCCGTCGCTGGCCATACGCGACGGCCTCGCGCGACACCCACGCACGACCGAAATCCGTGAAATGCACGAATAACCCGCGCGCCGGTGCGCCGTCGCCACCCCTTGGCCGCTCCGCCGTCGCCAAACGGGCGACCCGTGCGAGCTTCCGTTTGAGGATTTCACCGAACGCCGCTTCCACCGCTGAGATCCGCCGTCCCAACCCGACCAGCTCGGCCGGTCCGGTCCACACGCTGGACCACGCTGTTTCCACGCGCTCGCCGCGCAGGCTGCCGAGGAAGAAGTCCGCGACCCGTGCGGCGAGCTGGTTGACCGACTCGCCCCGCACTTCAACCGGTGCCGGCAGCGCGATCTGAGGAAAAGCCGCGTCAGCCGGAGCCGCACGACCCTGGTCCGCAGTGACCCGTACCCAGCCCGGACCCTGTTCGACGGCGGCCAGCCCGAAGCCCTCCGCCAGTTCGCGGGCCAGCAACGCTTCGAAACCCGCCTGGCAAATGAAGAGCATAAAGGAGGAGCGCGTGGCTAAAGTCTCAACCGAGGAACGCTTTCACGGCGACCAAACACCCGCGGCCGCGCCGAATCCATCCGCGGTTCAGCCGCTGAACCCGCCTCACAGGCGGTGCAGGTGAAAGCCGCCGTCGACGTCGAACACCGCGCCCGTCGAGAACGGGAAGCGGTCCTCGGCGATCGCCCGCACCGCGCGCCCGATGTCCTCCGGGCGTCCCCAACGTCGGATCGGCGTGATGCCACGCTCGTCCTCGATGATGAGCTTGTCGTACTTCGCCTTCACGCCGCCCGTCATGTCGGTGGCGATCACCCCCGGGCGGATTTCGTACACGTTGATGCCGTCGTTCGCGAGGCGGTCGGCGAAGAGCTTCGTCATCATCGCGAGCCCCGCCTTCACCATGCAGTAGTCGCCACGGTTGATCGAAGCGGTGTAAACAGAGATCGAAGTGATGTTCACCATGCGGCCGCGGAAGCCCTCGGTATCGCGTTCCTGCCGCAGCATCTGCCGCGCGACCAGCTGCGAGAGGAAAAAGGGACCCTTGAGGTTGATGGCGTAAAGACGGTCGAAGCTCTCCTCGCCCGCCTCGAGCAGGTCGGCGCGCACCTTGGGTGCCACGCCGGCGTTGTTCACCAGCAGGTCAATGCGCCCGAAGCGCTCCACCGTCTCCGCGACCATACGCTCCCGGTCGGCCGCCACCGCGACATCACCCTGCACCGTGAAGCCATCGCCGCCGGCCGCCCGCACCGCGGCGAGCGACTCGGCCGCCGCCTCGGCGTTGCCCGCGTAGTTGATCGCCACGCGCCCGCCCGCGCGGGCCAGTTCGAGGGCGATCCCGCGGCCGATGCCGCGCGACGCGCCCGTGACCAATGCCGTCCTTGAAGCCATACCGCAGCCAACCCCCCACTCCCGCACCCCGCAAAGAGAAACCCCACGGGCTCTTTGCTTCATCCGCGTTGGAACCCCCGCGGCGAATCGCGAAGCCCTTCGGAAGAACCTTAACCGGTAGCGGCTTCGGCATGATCCGCGGTGGGCGGCCGCGGCCACACGGGATGCCTTTCGTCCGGAAATGCCGCACCGACTTTCTTCACGAAATGCGTGCGGTGTAGCCGAGGGCGCACCCCTCGGATCTTCGGAAATTTTTAAGCTCCTTTCCTCTCACCTCCCTCTCGCTTTCACTTGCCCCTCCCAGCGCGGTGCAGCCTGAAGTTGCTTCGGTTACGCCCACGCCGCGCTGGGTCCCTTCGTGGTTATCCCATCAAGCACGCCGAACCACCTGGGATGGTGGACCGCTTGCCATCACCGGTCGCAGGCGCCGTCATGCTGCGCAGTGACCACCCTGCACGTCGTCGACGCCTTCACCAACCGTCCGTTCTCCGGCAACCCCGCCGCCGTCTGCATCGGTACGGGACCGGCGAACGAAACGTGGATGCAACTCGTCGCCCGGGAGATGAACCTCTCCGAGACCACCTTCGTTCATCCCGCAGCGGAAGGCGGTTTCTCCCTCAGGTGGTTCACCCCCGCGGCGGAAGTCCGGCTCTGCGGGCACGCGACCCTCGCCAGCGCCTTGGTGCTATGGGAAACGGGGGCGCTAGGAGCTGACGAGCCGGCGCGTTTTCACACGCTGTCGGGCCTGCTCACCTGCACCCGGGAAAAGGACTGGATCGCGATGGACTTTCCCGCGGGGCGCTGCGTTCCGATGGCGCCGCCGCCGGGTCTCGCGGCCGCGCTGGGCACGGCACCGGTATTCTGCGGCCAGGACGGCACCGATCTTCTGGTGGAACTGCGCGACGAGGCCGCGGTGCGGGGCCTGCGGCCTGACCTGCGCCCGATTGCAGCAATGCCGTTCCGCGGAGTCATCGCGACCAGTCGCGCCGATCAGGACAACCTCGACTTTGTCTCACGCTTCTTTGCCCCGGCCGTGGGAGTCGACGAGGATCCCGTCACCGGCTCGGCGCATTGCACACTCGGACCGTACTGGGCGGCGAAACTGGGCCGGAACAAACTGACCGCCTTTCAGGCCAGCGCGCGCGGCGGTGTGGTGAAGATGGAGATGCGCGGAGAACGCGTCATCCTCCGTGGTCAAGCGGTGCTCGTCAGCCGGGTTGAGTTGCGCCACGGCCCGGGATCGTGATCACCCGAGCCTGACGGCACGTATCCCCAGTCAGGTAGTGACCGAGCCGGATCCCAGCGGGGTGACGCCGTGGCCGGCGGCGATGTGAGCGACCGAGATCCGACCTCCGTCGAGGCGGTAGCCGCCGGCGAAGGGGTTGGCCGCTAAGAAAAGCGGGGTGTCGAGATCGGCGTAACGGAAGCCACCCTGACCGATCGCAAAACACGCCGAGGTGGTCATCGCGAGAATCGACTCAACGTTGCCGCCAATCATCAGCCCGAGACCCGCCTCGCGCGCGACCGCGACGATATCGAGCGCCTCGGCGAGGCCCGCCTTCATCAGCTTGATGTTGATCACCTGCGCCGCCCGCTCCGCGACGACGGCGCGAGCCTCGGCGGCCGTGGTGACGGACTCGTCGGCCGCGACGGGCCAGCCGGAGAATTCCGCAAGTTCCCGCGCCCCGGCATGGTCACCTTTCGGCAGCCACTGCTCGAGCACGGCGGGAGTGACCCCGAGTTTCCGGAGGCCTCGCACCAGTTCCTCGGCTTCGGCCCGAGAAACGCCCGCGTTACCGTCGATGATGAGCGGAGCTCCCGGCGCGGCCTCATGGATCACCGCCAACCGCGCGAGGTCATTCGCGGCGCCGCCCTTGCCGCCCACCTTGACCTTGATGAGCCGGATGCCGCGATCGCGGATCGCCTTGGCCGAAGCCGCGGCCTGCGCCACGGTACCGGTCGTCACGGTCATGTCGGTCTCCAGCGCATCGGGCCGAGCAGCGCGCTGCGTGGCGTCGCCGTGCGCCAAAAACCGCCAGAGCGGAACTCCCGCCCGGCGTGCCAGGGCGTCGACGAGCGCAGTCTCGAAGGCGCATTGAGCGGACCCGCAGGCGCCACCACCGCGGGACCGGAACTCGAGCGCAAGGGACCGCCAGTCGGCCGCGTTCCGACCCTCGAGCCACGACCTCGCTCCCTTCAATGCGGCGAGGGCCTGGCCCTGCGTTTCCCCGTTGTAGGGCGGTAAGGGCGCCGCCTCGCCCCAACCGCGCGAGCCGTCATCGAGCTCGACTCCTACCAGGACGTTGTTGGCCGCGGCTTGCGCGCCGCCGGAAATGCCGAACGGCTCGAGCAGCGGGATGTCGAGCGCTTCAGCAGAGAACGATACTATCCGGAACGGGCGATGCACCCCGGCACGGGAGGGCAAACCGCGCCGGAGCGCAAACCCGGCCGCTGGCCGTCACAGGTCAACCGGCCAGGCCCGGCCGGACCGCAGGGCCTGCGCGCGGAGAGGAACCGAGTGCCGCTCGAACACGAACTGCACGATCATGGCGTCGTCGAGCAGACCGACCTCCGGGATGGTGTCGGGGATGCGGTCGAAGCCCTTGAGGAAGTAGAACAGAGCGAAGGTCACCTCGCGGAAGGCGGTGTCGCCCGCGCCGGACCGCGGCCGCGCCTCCTCAAAATAGGACGCAAAGATCTCGAGGCGGCGGCGCAGGCGCGAACCCAGCTGCAGGCCGCGGATCTTCCGGTGCAGCGGATCGCGCAAGGCCCGGAGGCCGGCGATCGCCTCGGCGGTGACGAGCTCGCCCCCCTGGTCAATGTAAACAGAGGTGCTGGTAATCTCGCCGGCACCGTGCGCGGCGAGATGTCGGTCGAGTTCGGCGGGGATACGACGGGAGGTTGGAACGGAGGGGGATGATTTCATGGGTGGAGCTCAACCATGGCACAGCGTTTACCATAAGGTTATTATAAAATACTTTTAAGATTCTATGCTTTCCCCTAAGTGTCTTCCGGATGGGTCCACTGAATTTCCACCACCTTCGTTACTTCCGGGCGGTCGCCCGGCTAGGGGGATTACGCCCGGCGGCGGAGAGCCTGCAGGTATCGCCCGCCTCAATCTCCACCCAGGTGCGTTCGCTGGAAGCGGCCCTCGGAGAGCCGCTGTTCCGCCGGAAGGGACGCGCGAACGTCCTGACCGAAGCCGGCCGGACCGTCCTCCGCTATTCCGAGGATATCTTCGCCTTGGGTGACGAGATGGCCTCGGCCCTCCGGAGGCCGACGGAACCGGCCCCGGCACGATTGCAGGCCGGGGTGACGGACACCCTGCCAAAATTGGTCACGCTGAAGTTTCTCCGCCCGCTGCTTTCCCCGTCGGCGGGAGTGCGCGTGGTCTGCCGCGAGGGCAAGGCGGCGGATCTGCTCGCGCTGCTGGTCGCCGGAAGGCTGGACGTGGTGCTGTCGGACGAGGCGGCCCCACCCGATCTGAGCCGGAGGATTTTCAGCCACCCGTTGGGCCGTAGTGAAGTCGTGTTTTGCGCCGCGCCGAAGCTGGCCGCCAGGCTCCGGCGCGGTTTTCCCGGATCGCTGGCCGCGGCTCCCGCCCTGCTCCCGGCCGTGGGCTCGGGACTACGCACCGAGCTCGACCACTGGTTCACCGAGCGAGGCGTCACGGTCGCCACGCGGGCCGAGTTCGACGACGCGGCGCTCGCCAAAGTCGCAGCGGCGGAGGGCCACGGTTTCATCGCGGTGCCGGCGGTGGTTTCGTCGGACGCCTGCGCACGATATGACCTCGCCATGGCGGGGCGCGCGACCGGGTGCCAGGTGCGGTTCTTCGCGCTCACCGCGGAACGGCGCCCCGCGGGGCCCGTGAGACAACTCCTGACAACCGCAAATCATCCCGCGACCCGGAACCGCGCAACCTCCTCCCCGCGATGATCGAGAACCTGCGCGATCCGCTCTTCCTCTTCTTCCTCGTGGGGCTCACCGGCGGATTGCTGAAATCCGACCTGAAGCTGCCCGACGCGGTTTACCAGTTGCTGAGCACCTACCTGCTGCTCGCGATCGGGCTGAAGGGCGGCGTGCAGCTTTCCCTCGCCGACCCGGCGCGGATCGCGTGGCCGGCGGTCGCCACGTTCGGGTTGGGCGCGGGCATGGCGGTGGGGGTGTTCATCGTGATGTCGCGGCTGGTCCGGCTGGGACGCGCCGACGCGGCAGCCTTCGCCGCGCACTACGGTTCGGCGAGCGCGGTGACCTTCGCGGCGGCGATGGCCGCGGTGCAGCGGGCGGGGGCGGAACCGGAGGGAATCCTCGCCGTGCTGCTGGTCATCCTCGAAGTGCCGGCGATCCTGGTGGCGATTTTCCTGCATCGGCTGGGTTCAGCCGGCGGCCGTTCGGCGGGTTACGGGGAAATTCTCCACGAGGTCGCGCTGAACCGTTCCGTGTTCCTGTTGCTCGCGGGCATTGCGGTGGGGGCGGCGGTCGGGCCCGACCGGTTCGCGCCGTTCGAGCCCCTCTTCGTGGGGGCGTTCAAGCCGATCCTCGCTTTCTTCGTGCTGGAGATGGGACTCCTCGCGGCGCACCGCCTGCCCGAGCTACGCCGCAACGGGGTGCGCGTGGGGGCCGCGGCCCTGTTGATACCGCTGGCGGGAGGCGCGGTCGGCGGCTGGGCGGGATTGACCGCGGGACTCTCACCCGGAGGCGCGACCGTGCTCGCCACCCTGGCGGCCAGCGCGTCCTATATCGCGGCTCCGGCCGCCGTGCGCCTCGCCATTCCCGAGGCCAACACCGGCATGTGCGTCGCCGCGGCGCTCGGGGTGACCTTCCCGTTCAACCTTTCCGTCGGCATCCCGCTCTACGCTTGGTGGGTCGGTTGGCTCGCCCACTGAGCGTCGTCCCTCGGGGGCTCGACGCGGCCGGGAAAAAGGTTTCGTTGCACAGGGTCCCCCCGCGGACCTCCCCATGAAGATCCTGCTCGTCGCCAGCGGCGACCTCCGCTCCTCCGCCAACGAAGTCTGCTGGCCCGCCCAGCACGCGATGGAAAAGGCACTCGGCCGCGCCGTCGCGGGACTCGGCCACCAGCTCGTGCGCGCTCACCCGTACAAGCCGGCGCAGCGCCACGGATTCATCGGCTCCCAAAGAGAAGGCATGGAAGTATTCGCGGGGATCGATCCCAAGGCTCCACTCATCGTGGCCGAGGCCGTCTGGCAATATTCCCACCACGTGCTCGCCGGCCTGATCTCGCATCGCGGGCCGATCCTCACCGTCGCCAATTGGAGCGGCACCTGGCCCGGGCTCGTCGGCATGCTCAACCTCAACGGGTCGCTCACCAAGGCCGGCGTCCGTTACTCGACGCTGTGGAGCGAGGATTTCACCGACTCCTTTTTCCTGCGCGGCCTCGCGAGCTGGCTGAAGCATGGCAAGGTGACCCACGAAACCCGCCACGTGCGACCGCTCGCGAAATCAGCCGTGCCGGCCCGGGCCCGCGCGGTCGCCCGCCGGATCGCCGCCGACCTCCGCGCGCGCAAGTCGATCATGGGCGTCTTCGACGAAGGCTGCATGGGCATGTACAACGCCATCATCCCCGACGAGCTGCTGTTCCCGACCGGCGTCTACAAGGAGCGCCTGTCGCAATCGGCCCTCTACGCCACGGCGCGGGAGGTCGGTGACGCCGAGGCCCGGGCGGTCTACCAATGGCTGCGTCGCAAGGGCATGAAGTTCCACCTCGGCGTCAACGAGGCCACCGACCTCACCGAGCGCCAAGTGCTCTGGCAGTGCAAAACGTACATCGCCGCGCTGCGCATCGCCGACGAGTTCGGCTGCGAGACCATCGGTATCCAGTACCAGCAGGGACTGAAGGACCTCCTGCCCGCCAGCGACCTCGTGGAGGGTATTCTCAACAACAGCGATCGTCCGCCGGTGCGTAACGCCGCCGGCCGCGTCATCCGCCCCGGCCGGCC
>JAURJO010000254.1 GCA_030832235.1 Verrucomicrobiota bacterium | reverse complement strand
GGAGGCTCGGCGCGGCTACGGCCGGATCATCCCGCCGCAGGCCGACGGCAAGCGCCACCTCGTGACCAAGGTCCCGATCGGCGTGAGCGCCGCGATCAGCCCGTGGAATTTCCCGATCGTGCTCGGCGTGCGCAAGGTGGCCCCCGCGCTCGCCGCCGGGTGTCCGTCGATCCTCAAGCCCGCGAGCGCCACGCCGCTGTGCGCGGTGTTGTTCGCCGAGTGCGTCCACGCCGCGGGCGTGCCGAAGGGGGTCTTCCAACTCGTCGCCGGCTCCGCCGCCGAGATCGCCGGGGAGTTCCTCGCCAACCCGATCTGCCGCAAAATCTCCTTCACCGGTTCGACCGAAGTCGGACGCTCGCTCGTGGCCGGCGCGGCCGAGGGCGTGAAGCCCCTCTCGCTCGAGCTGGGCGGACACTCGCCGCTGATTGTGTTCGACGACGCTGACCTGAACGTCGCGGTCGAGGGCGCCATGATCGCGAAGTACCGCAACGGCGGACAGTCGTGCATCGCGGCCAATCGCCTCTACGTGCAACGCGGCATCTGGGATGCCTTCCTCGCCGCGTTCACCGCGCGGGTCGCGGCGTTGCGGGTCGGCCCGGGCGTTGAACCGGGTGTCGATGTCGGTCCGCTGATCAACCCCGCCGCGGCCGACGACGCCCTGGCGCACGTCACCGACGCGCAGGCGCGCGGCGCACGGCTGGTGCACGGCGGCCGCCGGCGGGCGGACCTCGGGCCGGCGTTCATCGAGCCGACGATCCTGACCGGTGTGCCGGCGGATGCGCTCGGGATGCGCGACGAGACCTTCGCGCCGGTGGCGTACGTGAACGTCTTCGACACCGAGGCCGAGGTGATCGCGCGCGCCAACGACACCCGCTACGGCCTCGCGGCGTATGTGTTCACGCGCGATCTCGACCGCGCGTTCCGACTGATGGACGCGCTCGAGGCGGGCATGATCGGCATCAACGACCCCGTGCCGACCACGAGCAACGCGCCTTTCGGCGGCTCGAAGCAGAGCGGCTGGGGGCGCGAACTCGGGACCGACGGCATGGATGCCTACCTGGAGACGCGGCACGTTTCGCTGGTGGTGCGCTGAACGGGAGGTCGTGGTGAAACTGGATTTCTCGGGCGAGCGCGTGATGGCGGTGGTGGCGCATCCCGACGACGCGGAGCTGCTCTGCGCGGGCACCTTGGCGCGGGCGCGGGCGGAGGGTGCGGCGATCGCAATCTGCGTGATGTGCCGCGGTGAAAAGGGCCAGCCGGCGAAACCGATCCGCAACCTCGGCGCGGTGCGGCGACGCGAGATGCGGGCGGCCGCGGAGGTGCTCGGGGCGGAGCTGTTCACCGGCCGCTGGGGCGACGGCGAATTGATGGATGTCGACGCGCCGCGCGTGTTTCTCGCCGACGTCTTCCGCCGTTTCCGGCCCTCGCTGGTGCTGGCCCACGCGCCCAACGATTACCACCCCGACCATCGCGCGGTGGCGGCGCTGGTGGACGTGGCGACCTGGTTCTCGGCGTCGCGCGGCCGCGTGACACGCTGGCCGGTGCTGCCCGCGCCGGCTGCGATCTGGCACATGGACACGATCGAGATGCACGGCTTTGAGCCGGGGTTCTACGTCGACGTGAGCGCGTGGCTCCCGGTGAAGGAACGGATGTTGTCGTGCCACCGCAGCCAGCTCTCGCGCGCGGGCGACAGCGAGTTTTCGCCGTTGCTACCGCTGATGCGCGCGCAGGCCGGGATGCGGGGCGCGCAGGCCGGTGTCGCCGCGGCCGAAGCCTTCCGCATCCACGCGTCGTTCAAGCGCTGCCGGGCCTGGTAGCGCTGATCGCCATCGCCGAAGCGTCCCCATGCCTCGCTCCGTCCGCCGCGTTCCCGAGGGAGTGATGACCAACGAGGAGATCCTGCGCCTCATCGCGTTGCCGCTGCCGACGCTCCGGCGCAGGGCGCGGGTGCCGTTCCGCACGCTGCCGTCGATCCCCGCGGTGCTCGATGACATGGCCGACGCGATCCTCGCCGAGGTGCGCGCCGGTGCGCGGACGGGTCGTCCGGTGCGGCTGATTCTCCCGGTGGGGCCGGTGGCTCATTACCGTCGGGTGGTCGAGGTTTCGAACCGCGAAGGGGTGAGCTGGCGAAACGTCCACCTGTTCGCGATGGACGAGTTTCTCGATTGGGAGGGGCGACCGGTGCCGGAGTCGCATCCGCTCAGTTTCGGCGGTTTTCTGCGGCGGGAGTTGCTCGGCCGCCTTGACCGGCGGCTACGACCGTCGGCGGATCGGCTGGTGGTGCCGCATCCCTTCCGGATCGACGAGGCGAGCGAACGGATCCGCGCCGTGGGCGGGATCGACTGCTGCTTTGGCGGCATCGGCTACCACGGGCACATCGCGTTCAACGAGCCGCCGCTTTCCTGGTGGGGCCGGGTTTCCGTCGCGGATCTGAGGCAATCGCGCACGCGGGTGCTGACGCTGGGGGACGACTCCATTCTGGTGCAAAGCATCGGTTCGGCCGGCGGATGCTCGGCGGCGATCCCGCCGATGGCGGTCACGCTTGGGATGCGCGACATCCTCGCGGCGCGCCGGATCCGGCTGTACTGCGCGGGCGGCGAGCGCCACCGCACGATCTTCCGCGTGACGGTGGCGGGCCGCGTCGGCATCGAGCATCCGAGCACGCTGGTGCAGGGACACCCCGACGCCGAGGTCGTGATCGACGCCGCCGCGGCGGAGCCGGTACGGCCGGGGCTGCGGTAGCGAAGACGGCTATTCGTCCTGCAGACGCACGGGACGGCCCGGTCGCGCGGGGGTGATGGCGCCGTCCCGAATGACCGGCACGCCGTTGACGATCACATTGGAGAAGC
>JAURJO010000253.1 GCA_030832235.1 Verrucomicrobiota bacterium | reverse complement strand
GCGACGTCGAGCCAGTGCCGGGCCCAGTGCTCGCCGTACTGCGGGGAGTTGAGCAGGCGGTCCACGACCTTCTCGTAGGCGTCCGGCGAATCGTCCTTCACGAAGTTCTGCACCTCGAGCGGGTGCGGCGGCAGGCCGATCAGGTCGAAATACAGCCGGCGCATCAGCGTCGTCTTGTCGGCGGGGCTGTTCGGCGAAAGCCCCTTTTCCTCCATCTTCGCCAGGATGAAACTGTCGATCGGGTTGGTCGCCCAGTCGCCCTTCTTCACCGCGGGCACGGCGGGTTTCGTCACCGCTTGAAACGCCCAGTGGTTGCGACCGGTGCCGGCCGGCTTCGCGCCCTTCGCCGCGATGATCCGCGGATCCGGGGCGCCGCGCCGCACCCATTCGACCAGGTCGGCGATCTGCGCATCGGAGAGTTTCTCGCCCTTCGGCGGCATCTGCAGGTCCTCGTCTTTGTAGCGGACGGCCTGGATGAGGAGGGATTCGTCCGGTTTGCCGGGTACCAGCGCCGGGCCGGTGTTGCCGCCCAGCAACGTCGCCTCACGTGAGTCCAGCAGCAGGCCGCCGCGCACCTTGTCGGACTCCTTGCTGTGGCACTTGTAGCACTTGTCGACGAGGATGGGACGGATCTTGTTCTCGAAGAACTGGACGTCCGCGGCGGGGATGCCCGCCACGGGCGGATGGTTGGCCGGCAGGTCGACCGCCCGCGCGGAGGACGCGAGCACTGCGGCCAGCGTCAGATGGATGATCGTCGCGCGCATCGGTCAGGCGAGGATCGGCTTCACCACGTTGCCGGCGACGTCGGTCAGGCGGAAATCGCGGCCGTTGAAGCGGTACGTGAGCTTCTCGTGGTTGAGGCCCATGCAATGCAGGATCGTCGCGTGCAGGTCGTGCGGGTGCACTTTGTCCTGCACGGCGGCCGAGCCGAATTCATCCGTGGCGCCGTGGACGGTGCCGCCCTTGATGCCGCCGCCCGCAAGCACCACAGAGAACGCGCGAGCGTTGTGGTCGCGGCCGGGGACGTCGTAGCCGTTGCGGTCGCGGGTTGATTTGCGGCCGAACTCTCCACCCCAGACGACCAGCGTCGAGTCGAGCAGCCCGCGACGCTTCAGGTCGGCGAGGAGGGCGGAAAGCGGACCGTCGATTTCCCCGGCCTTTTGCGCGAGGCGGGTCTGCAGCTGCTGGTGGTGGTCCCAGCCGTTGTGCCAGACCTGCACGACGCGCACCCCGCGTTCGACGAGGCGGCGAGCGAGCAGGAGCTGCTTACCCTGGTCGGTGTTGCCGTAGGCGGCGCGGGTCTCGGCTGATTCTTTCGTGAGGTCGAACGCGTCCATCGCCTCGGCCTGCATACGGAACGCGATCTCGTAGCTTTCCAGCCGCGTCTCGAGGGCCGCGTCGCGCTGCAGATTCTCGGCGTGCACTTGGTTGAGCCGGTGGACGAAATCCAGCTGACGCCGCTGCTCCTTGGCCGAAAGGTAGGAATTGCGGATGTTCTGGATCATCTGCGGCACGGAGGGCGCCCGAGTGTCGATGCTGGTGCCCTGGAAGACGCCGGGGAGGAAAGCCGACTGGTAATTCATCGCGCCGCCGAGCGGCAGGTTACCGCTGCGGAGGGCGATGAAGCCGGGGAGGTTCTGGTTTTCCGTGCCAAGGCCGTAGACCAGCCACGAACCCATGCTCGGTTTCGCGAGCCGAAGGGAGCCGGTGTTCATGAACACGGTCGCCACCTCGTGCGCCGGGATGTCGGTCCACATTGAGCGGATGACCGCGAGGTCATCGGCGTGCGCCGCGGTTTTCGCGAAGACACTGCTCACCTCGAGGCCGCTCTGGCCGTATTTCGAGAATTTGAACGGCGAGCCCAGCGCGACTTCCTTCCCCTGGATCGTCTTGCCGTCCATGCGCGTGAGCATCGGCTTCGGATCCCACGTATCGAGGTGCGACGGCGCGCCTTGGGCGAAGATGTGGATCACGGCCTTGGCCTTGCCCGCGAAATGGGGGGCCTTCGGCGAAAGCGGCCCCTTCGGCGCGCCCGAAGTATTGGCCGGCGCGGCCACAAGCTCACGGGGATCCAAAAGATGAGGCAGCGCGAGCGCGCCCATCCCCATGCCGATGCGCCCGATCAATTGCCGGCGGGTCAGGAAATAATCCGCAAGGTCAGTTGATACTCCGTGGCAGGTACCATGGGGATCGCCGTGTTCGGGGAGGTGGGAGGAGTCTGCGTGCAGGTTCATGGGGAGGTCTCCTTTGATGGGGAACATTCGTAGCTAGGCGGATGAGACGTCGGGAGTACAGGCCGCGTTTCAGGCGTTGTGGCGCCAGACTTGTGAGCGTTCCGGCCCGTCCAACTCTCTCGTTGACGCGCGGCGGCATCCGTGAAGTTTCGTGCAACTTTTCCCTCCGCCGCCGATCCAACGGCGCGGTTCTCATCGCATGAAGATCTTCCGCTATCTCGTTTTCGCTTTTGTCGCCGCGCTGGGCGTGGCCTTTGCGCAGGACGAGGAGCGGCGTGGCCCCCCGATTGAGATTCCCGACTTCAGCAACCTCGACGAGTACATCTACGAGCCGAAGAGCGTGCTGTCGTTCGGTTTCCGCTACATCGGCGGGGCGAAGACCAGTTTCTCCGGCACGGGCCGCGTTCCGTCCCCCGAGGATCCGGGTTCCGCCACCGGCGCCAACCTGCTCCGCGTCTACCACAACGGCCGGGTCCAACCCGATGCCCGCACGGTTGCGCGGCTCGATGCGGGCGGTAACCCGATCGTCGACCCGCAGAGCAACACCGCGGCCTTTGACCCCATCGCGCCGGACGGCCGCACCAACACTTGGAATTACACCAGCGCCGATCAGCTCTCGCTGCCCGGTTTCGTGCGATTCGACAGCTACTCCGCCGAGGTAATCGACACCGCCGTCCGCGACAAGAAACCCGGCTCTTCCGCCGGTATGGACATCGCGGTTTCCCGGGACATGGGAAAGCTGCTCGGTTCCAAGGTTCTTTGGCAGCTCACGGCCGGCATGTCCATGAACGACATCGCCTCAACGAGGTTCGACCCCGTGCGCGCCCGCCTCACGACGGTGAGCGATTATTACTCCCTCTTCGGCCAGACGCCCCCCGATGCACCTTACTCCTCGCCCAGCACGGCGACCGAGAATGTCGTCGATGCCGTGGGCAACGCGGTTCTTAGCGCCGACGGGCTCGGCCAGACCATCAGTGTCGACACCTCCATTCTGATTGGAAACGAGCCGGCCGGGCGCACGACCACGACGGCGACGGATGAGGCCAGCGTCTCCAACCGCTGGAAGCTTAAGGGCGCGTTCTACACCTTCCGCGCCGGCCCGACGCTGCAGTTCTCTTTCACGAACCGGTTCAAGGTTTCCGTCGGCGTCGGCGCCGCGGTGGTTTACTCCGGCTCCACTTACTCCGTGACCCAGACGCTGACGCCCCCCGACGGGGCCGAGATCACCGAAACGAGTTCCAGCGAGGCCTACAAACTCCTGCCCGGGTATTTTGCGGATGCGACGCTGCAGTTCGACCTCACCGAGCGTACCGGTTTCTACGCGGGTGCGGTCGTCCAGTCAGCCGGGAGCTACACGCAGGCGGTCGACACGGAAAACGCCCACTATTCGACGAAGATCGATCTCGCGAATATGAGCGGATTCCGCGCGGGGCTTTCGTATCGGTTTTGACCCGCGGCCGGCTTGGCGCCGTTCATGGCGCGAGCTTCGGGATCAGGCTGGCGCGGCCGAGAGGTCCTGCAGGACCGCGCCGATAGGTCGTAGCTGCCCGTCCGGGAAGAAGCCGTTGATGCGGGCCATCACCTGCTGGATAATTCCGTCCGGGCAGCTGGCGCCGCCGGTTACGAGAATCCTCCGCGGCGTCGGTCCGCCCGTCGGCCAAAGCGGGCGAAGCTCCGTGTGTCCCTTTCCGGAGCCGTCGTAAACATAGTGCTCCACTTCGGCCAGGGAGTGGATTCCTGCCTCCGATTGAATGAAGTACGCGCGGTCACCCAGTTTTTCGGCGCAGAGCCGGAAGAGTTGGTAGGTGTTGGATGAGTTCTTCCCGCCGATCACGAACGCCGCATCGAGCGGTTCCGCGAGCGCGCGGCTGAGGGCGTCCTGGTTGACCTGCGTCGCATAGCAAAGCGTGTCGCGCCGGCCGTCGCCGCCGACGCGCGAGACGTCGTGATGGACTTCTCGGTAGATCCCGCGGAGGTGCTCGATGATCTCGAGCGTCTCGTTCATCAGCAGGGTGGTCTGGTTGACTACCGCGATGCGGGCCAGATCACGCACCGGATCGAAGCCGGGCGTGTGCCGGCCCGCGAATTTTTCCGCGAACCTGGCGCGCGCTTGGTCCGGTTCGCTCGCGATGATCTCCCCGAGCAGCCGCGCCTCGGCGAGGTTGCGCACGATGACGGCGGGCGCGTGGCGGCGGGTGTTGGAAAACGTCGCCTTGGTCTCCTCGTGCTCGTGCTTGCCGTGGATGACCACCGTGTAGCCTTCGCGTCCGTACGCGCGGGCGGCTTTCCAGACCTTTTCCACCAGCATGCACGTGGCGTCATACTGGCAGACCGCGATGCCTTTCCGCACGAGCCGGCGCTTGTCGTCGTCGGTCGCGCCGAAGGCGGGGATGATCACGATGTCGTCCGGCGTGAGAGTGTCCCAAAGCGCCGGCGACCCCTCGCGGCCGTCGACAGTGTGTGGCACGCCGCGGTCGGTTTGAAGGTAACGCAGGCCGCGACGGAGGAGGTCCTCGTTCACGAACGGGTTGTGGATTAGCTCCGACAGCATGAACACGCGCCGGCCCGGATTCTCCGCGAGTGTCTCGTAGGCGCGTTCGATGGCGTTTTTCACGCCGAGGCAGAATCCAAAGTGGCTCGGGATAACGTAGCGCACCGCGCCGAAATCGAGCGCCACGGGCGCGGTGGCGGTGCGCTCCTGGCGGCGCGCGAGGGCCTTGATCGCGGCGCAGAGCTCCGACTGGTAAAGGGCAGCGGCCCGGGCGTCCTGCACGTAAATGCCGGAGTTCCGTTCCTGCGCCGGCCGGAACTTGTAGATGAAGTCGTTCTCGCCGAGGTGGAGGTAGGGGATGTCAACCAGGTGTGGCTCAAGGCCCCGCAGCGCGGCCAGTAATGACGGAGCGAGATCCCCGGGCTCCGCCTCCAGCTGTTCGATCGAGCGGAAGACGACTTCGGCGTCGGCGGCGACTCCCGCCACCTGCGTGAGCAACACCCGGTGCGTTCTTCCTCCGGCTGTGCAGGAGAAGAACTCCGCCGGCGGCGTATGCTCGCGGAAGGAAGATTCGAGCCGGGCCGTCGCCATCGCGAGGTCGCTGCCGGTAAACGCCAGGCCGTGCTTCGATCCGAGTTTCCTCACCGCGAGCTGATTTCCCGCGTTGAAGGCCAGTACGGCGAAGAGGGCGGGGGACGACGGCGCGTTCATGCTCGGAGCAGGTTGGCGCCCGTCCGCTGTCCCGCAAGCGCCGCGCTCAGGCGAGGCGCGAGTCGAACGCGAAACGCTCCGGCTGCCCGCAGCTGATGCGAGAAAAGTCGCGATGCGCGGGATTCAGCAGGTAGTTGAATTCGCCCGGGACGACCGCGCTCGGCACCCGCAGCGCTGCAGAGCTTCCGGCCGCAGCCCAGTCATCACCGAACCGCCGCGTCTCCTCTGGCGCGGGAAACTCCCGCCAATTCAGGGGAAGGCGCGC
This sequence comes from Verrucomicrobiota bacterium, assembly GCA_030832235.1. Taxonomy (GTDB): domain Bacteria; phylum Verrucomicrobiota; class Verrucomicrobiia; order Opitutales; family Opitutaceae; genus ER46. The sequence goes on along the minus strand of JAURJO010000253.1, from coordinate 7,583 downwards.
CGGGCGCTCCACGAGGGATTCCGGCACGCGCGCCGAGACCAGCACCCATTCCGTGTGCGCGAGCAGTTCCGGGGCGTCGACGTGCGCCAGCACCTCGAGCATGGCGAGGGCCCGTGATTCCGAGCAGTAGACGAGTGACGTGCCGCGCGAGGACCAGCGCCCGCCGAAGCGGCGCGCTCCCTCGCCGTCGAACGCGTTCTCCGCCCAACGGGCCGCGCAGATGCGCCAGACCGTGAGTTCGCTCACGAGAACACGCCGTGTTCGAGCCGGCCGATCACGTTCTCAACCTCGCGCGCCCCGGGCTCGGTCTGCGCGAAATCCAGCGGCGAACGTCCGCCGAGCGCACGCACGGGCGAATTGAGCCAGCGGCGCGTCGCCTCGTCGGTGCCGAAAACCCGGCGCGCCAGATCGAAGAGGCGGATGACGCGCACCGCGCGCTCGCCCTCGGTGGCCTTCAGCCGCGCCTTGTGCGCCACCCGGCGCGCGTAGGTACGGGGCGGGATGCGGATCATGCGGGCCAATTCCTCAGTCGAGAAACCGGCTTCGCGCCCGAACTGCACGATATCGAGCACCGGCAGGCCCTCCTCCACGCGCGCGGCCATCGTGCCGTTGTCGTGGATGCCTGGGTAGACCGACTCCCCGCCTTTCCGCGTCTTCTTCATGGACCGGATCATCTGCTCCCTGTCTCTCCTCGCAAGTCTTTTCAGGCAAATGGCAGTAACACAAATGCCACTTGGCAATTTCTAGCCGAAATAAACCCCCTCTTGAGCTGAGTTCCGCCTCAGTTCTTGAGTGCTTCGTCCAGCTTTGCTGGGTCTTTGCCGCCGCCCATCGCGAAGTCGGGTTTTCCACCGCCCTTGCCCCCAACCTTCACCGCGAGTTCGCCGATGATTTTCCCGGCCTGGTGGCCGGCCTTGATCGCCGCGGGGGAGCAGAACGCCACGAGGCTGGCCTTGTCGCCCAGTGCCGCACCGAGTCGTACTACACCCTCGCCGAGTTTCGCCAGTACCTGTGAACCGAGGGAGCGGAGGGCTTCCTGATCGGGGACGTTCACGACGGCCGAAACGAACTTCAGCCCGTCGCGCGCGACGGCCGCGGCCGCGAGTTCGTCGGCCTGGCCGGCGAGCGCCTTCTGCTGGAAGGACCGCAGCTGGCGCTCGAGCTCCTTTTGGTGGGCGAGCACTGACTCCAGCTTCTTGACGACGTCGCTTGCGCCGCCGCCGAGCTGCGCGCTTACGGCGGAGAGAGCGGCCTCTCGCGTGGTTACGAGCTCGAATGCGGGGCGACCGGCGACGGCTTCGATGCGGCGCGTGCCGGCGGCGATGGCCATCTCTGCGACGACCTTGATCAGGCCGATCTCGCCGGTGGTGGTCACGTGGGTGCCGCCGCAGAGCTCTCGGCTGTAGCCGCCGATGTCGACGACGCGCACGACCTTGCCGTACTTCTCGCCGAAGAACGCGAGGGTGCCCTCGGGTTTTTTGTCGAACTCGGTCTCGTAGGTGTCGACCCGCGCGTTGTCGATGACCTTGCCGTTCACGAGCGACTCGACCTCCTGGATCTGCGCGGGGGTCATCGCCTCGAAGTGAGCGAAGTCGAAACGCATGCGGTCGGCGGTCTTCGACGTGCCGGCCTGGCGCACGTGGGTGCCGAGGACCTTGCGGAGCGCCCAGTGGATCAGGTGGGCGGCGCTGTGGTGGCGGTTGATCGCGCGGCGGCGTTCGCTGTCGACCGTGAGACGCGCGACGGCGCCGGCCTTGGGGGCGAGGGCGCCGAGGGCCGCGGCGTCGACCTTGTGTAGGTGCCGGCCGGACTTGTCTTTAACGCAGTCGGAGACGGCGAGGGAGGTCCCGCCGATCTCGACCGTCCCGGAGTCACCGGTCTGCCCGCCCATCTCGGCGTAGAAGGGAGTGCGTTCGAAGATGAGGAAGGTGTCCTTCTCCGCCGTAACGACCTCGAGAAGATTGGCCTCGGCGGTAAGGGCAGCGTAGCCGAGAAACTCGGTGGGTTTCTGGTCGCCGGTTGTTTCGCCCTCGGTGGCGGCGACGAGCACGACCTTCTTGGTGGAAGCCTGGCCGCGCTTGCGCTGCTCCTCCATGTGGCGCTCGAAGCCCTCGTGGTCGACCTGTAGGCCGCGCTCGGTGGCGAGCAGCTGGGTCATGTCGAGGGGGAAGCCGTACGTGTCGTACAACTCGAACGCCGTCGCGCCGCCGATGGCGCCGGCCGCGGCCGCCTTGTTGAAGATCTGCAGGCCACGGTCCAGCGTGCGCCCGAACGACTCCTCTTCGCTGCGGATGACGCGCCGCACGATGTCCTGCTGCTGGCGCAGTTCCGGGAACACGCCTCCCAGCGATTCGACGACGGGAGCGACCAGTTGCTCGAAGAAACCGGTCTGCAGGCCGAGCTTCTTCCCATAGAGGATTCCGCGGCGGAGAATGCGGCGGATGACGTAGTTGCGGCCCTCGTTGCCGGGCAAAATGCCGTCGGCGATCGCGCACGAGACGCAGCGCGCGTGATCGGCGAGGACGCGGAACGCGACGTCGATTGCCCCCTGCTCGCTCAGACCCTCGCGGCCCTTCGGGACAGTGCCGCGGTAAGTTTTGCCCGAAAGCGCCGCGACCTTGGTCAGCAGGGGGGCGAAGACGTCAGCCGCGTAGTTCGACGGATCGCGGGAGAAGTCCTTGAAGCCGTTAGTCGTGGCCTGGATGCCGGCGACGCGCTCGAAGCCCATGCCGGTGTCGACGTGCTTAGCGGCAAGCGGCGAAAACGTCCCGTCGGAGTTCGCGTTGAACTGGATGAAGACGTGATTCCAGATCTCGATGCAGCGCGGGCTGCCCGCGTTGACCAGCTTCCGGCCCGCCGACTCCTCATCGGAGGGCAATAGGTTGAAATGAATCTCGGAGCAAGGGCCGCAGGGGCCGGTGTCGCCCATCATCCAGAAATTGTCCTTCTTGTTGCCGTTGACGATGTGGACGGCGGGATCGAGGCCCTCGCGGCGGAAAATCGCGGCCCAGATGTCGTGGGCCTCCTGGTCGAAGTCCGAAGGGTCACCCTTGGACTTGTCGGGCGAGTAGACTGTCGCGAACAGACGCTTTGCGGGGATGCCCCAGACCTTGGTGATTAACTCCCAGCCCCATTCGATCGATTCCCGCTTGAAGTAGTCGCCGAAGGACCAGTTCCCCAGCATCTCGAACATCGTGTGGTGGTACGTGTCGAAGCCGACGTCCTCGAGATCGTTGTGTTTGCCGCCGGCGCGGATGCATTTCTGGGTGTCTGCGGCGCGGGTGTCTTTGGCGGGTTTGACGCCGGCCCATTTGGAGACGTCGGGGGCGCGATCACCGAGGAAGATCGGCACGAACTGGTTCATGCCGGCGTTGGTGAAAAGGAGTCCGGGCGAATCCGGCAGCAAGGAGGCGGACGGGACGATCGTGTGGCCCTGCTTGGCGAAGAAATCGAGGAAGCTCTGGCGGATTTGTGCGGAAGTCATGACGGCAAAAGGAACGACAAAAAGTGGTGGCAATGACGCGAAAGGAGCGCCGTTGCCGGTGGAGGATTTAGAGATGCGCGATGATGGCGTCGGCCATCGCGCGGGTGCCGACGGACGGACGACCGAACGCGATGTCGCCGGTGCGCGTGCCGCTGGTGACGGCTTTTTTGACGGCGGCCTCGATGCGTTGCGCGACGGGCTCGAGGTTGAAACTGTAGCGCAACATCTGCGCCACGGAAAGGATCTGGGCGCAGGGGTTGGCGATGCCTTTGCCGGCGATGTCGGGGGCGGTGCCGCCGGCGGGCTCGTAAAGACCGAAAGGCAGGTCGAGGGAGTTTTTGCCCGTGCCGAGCGAGGCGGAGGACAACATCCCGAGCGAGCCGCAGATGACGGCCATCTCGTCGGAGAGGATGTCGCCAAACATGTTTTCGGTCACGAACACGTCGAACTGGTTGGGATCGCGCGCGAGCTGCATGGCGGCGTTGTCGACGTACATGTGGCTCAACGCGAGGTCGGGCGCGTGGGCGGCGCAGTACTCGGTGACGGTTTTGCGCCAGAGCACGGAGGTTTCGAGGACGTTGGCTTTATCGACGGAGCAGAGCTTCTTTTTGCGGGCGCGGGCGGCGGTGATGGCGACTTGGAGGATGCGCTCGATCTCGGATTTTTTATAAACCATCGTGTCGACGGCTTGGACGTCGCCGTCGGCGAGTGTCGTGGTCTGCTTGGGGAGACCGAAATAAAGGCCGCCCGTGAGCTCGCGGATGCAGACGATGTCGATGCCATCAGGGATGCGTTCGGTCTTGAGCGGGGAAGCGTCGGTGAGCTCGCGATAAAGAAGACCGGGACGAAGATTGGCGAACAGCGTGAAGTGTTTGCGCAAGGGCAGGAGCGCGGCGCGCTCGGGTTGTTCCTTGGGCGGGAGTTTTTCCCACTTCGGGCCGCCGACCGAGCCGAAGAGAATGGCGTCGGACTCGCTGCAAATCTTGAGCGTAGATTCAGGGAGCGCCTTGCCGTGGTTATCGATGCCAGCGCCGCCGACATCGGCGGTGGTGTAGGACAAGGTGAGCCCCTCCTGTTGCGCGACGTGGGTGAACACGCGCAGGGCCTCGGTCATCACCTCGGGCCCGATGTAATCTCCAGGAAGAACGGCAAACTTGATAGTCGGCATGGGAAAGGTAAACCGTGACAAACGCTCCTGCGTCGAGGCAAGCCGCCTTTGCGGTCGCTTGAAATGGAGCTTCCCGCGCGTCCTCCAGATGGGCAGAAGCATGGTCAGGGCGTTTTCCGCCCCGCTTTTTATGAACGTTGCCCTTTCTGCCTGGTGGTTGCTCGTGCTCGCCGTGCCCGTGTTGCTGGCGGGTGAGGCGCTGTTGCGTCGGTTCCCGGGGGTGGCGCGGTGTAATATCCCGGCGTCGGTCGCGGGCGGTTTGCTCGGGGCGGCGCTGGTGCTCGGTCTGCAAGCGTCCGGGCTGCTCCAGATCACGTGGCAAACTAAAGTCACGGCGGCATGGTGGACGTGGCTGGCGACGCCGGAGCCCGAGTGGTTTACGCGTCCGGCGAAGGCGATTAACTTGCCGTTGCTCGTGGGTTTTTTTACGTGCGTGGGCCTCGCGGCGCCGGTCAGTATTTTGCGCACGGGCGGACGCGCGTTGGTGATTTTATTGGGCGCGGCGACGTTGATGGCCGTGCTGCAAAACGTCGTGGGCGTGGCGCTCGCGCGGGTGCTGGACGCGCCGCCGTTGCTCGGTGTTGTGTGTGGTTCGCTGACGTTGGTGGGCGGACACGGGACGGTTTTGGGCTTTGCGTCGCGGTTTGAAGAAGCGGGTTTCACGGCGGCGGCGACCGTGGGTGCGGCGGCGGCGACGTTCGGGTTGGTCGCGAGTGGTTTACTCGCCGGGCCGCTCGCGGAATGGCTGTTGCGGAAAAACGGCGGGTCCGCGAAGTCCGTCGCGCCGGCCTCATCGGCTCCTGAAACGCCGATCCTGCGGCGCGGCCTCGTGGCGGATGTGCGGGAATTTCTGTTCGACCGCAATGTGGCCCTCACGCACGTGCTCGTGGTCGCGGCGTGCATCAAGGCCGGTGCTTGGGTAAGCTTTGGGCTCAACGCGATGGGTGCGGCGTTTCCGGCTTACATGGGTGCGCTCCTGACCGGACTCGCGCTGCGCGCGGCGCACGATGCGGCCGGGGCGACGTGGTTGCGCGGGGCGACGTTGGCGCGTTTAGGTGGAGTGCTGTTGGCGTTGTTTCTGGTGGTCACGTTGACGGCGCTCAACCTCGCGGAGTTGGCGACGGTGGCGGGACCGATGTTGATTATTTTAGTGGTGAATATCGCGGTCTCGCTCGCCTTTGCGGCGCTCATCGTGTGGCCGCTGTTGGGGCGCGATCATGAAGCCGCGGTGATGGTCGCAGGCCTCGTGGGTTTTGGCGTGGGCTCGACGGCGACGGCGGTGGCTTCGATGGATGCGATCGTGCGGCGGCGTGGACCGGCGCCTCGCGCGCAAGCGATCGTGCCGGCGACGGGCGGCTTTCTCATCGACCTCACGAACGCGCCGACGACGACCGCGTTTTTACAGTGGCTGCGTTGAGTTTTGGTTTTCGCGGTTGCGCGCCAAGCGAAAGCCCGTGGATTGGCGGGGTGAAACTGCATGTGCTGCCCGCCGGGCCGATCCAGACCAATGCGTATTTGTTGACCGCGCCCGAGCGCGGCGAAGCCATTTTGATCGATGCGCCCGGCGACGTGTGGGCCGACGTGGAGCCGATTTTGGCCCGCGAAAAATGTCGCCTCACCGAGCTCTGGCTCACGCATGGGCACTGGGATCACACGCAGGGTGGGGCGGAAGTCGTGCGCGCCACTTCGGCGCTAGTCCGCGCGCACCGCGATGATCAGGTGTTGATCGAGACGCCGCAGGTGATGAGCGCGTTTCTCGACGGATCGATCAAGCTCGAGCCGATCAAGGTCGATCACTGGCTCACGCCCGGCGAGACCTTGAACGCGCTTGGTACGACGATCGAAGTGCGGCACGTGCCTGGGCATTGTCCGGGGAACGTGTTGTTTTATTTTAGTGCGGGCGGAGCAACGTTTGTCGGTGACGCGCTGTTCAAGGGCAGCATCGGTCGCACCGATTTACCGCTCGGCAATCACGCTCAACTTGAGCGCGCGATCCGCGCGGAAATTTATACCTTGCCCGGCGCCACGACGGTTTATCCCGGCCACGGCGAGCCCACGACCGTCGGCCACGAAATGCAGACCAATCCCTATGTCCGCGCCTGATCACGAACCCTTCATGCGGCACGCGCTCGCTGTGGCGCGCAGCGTCTGGGGACATACCCAGCCCAACCCGATGGTCGGTGCCGTCATCGTAGAAGAAGGTCGCGTCGTTGCGGAAGGCGCGACGGCACCCGATGGCGGCCCGCACGCAGAACGCGCGGCTTTGCATGCGCTCGGTCGTGCGCCGCGGGCGGGCGCGACGCTTTACGTGACGCTGGAGCCCTGTTGCACGCACGGCCGCACGGGGGCCTGTACGGAAGCGATCATCGCCGCGGGTATTAAACGCGTCGTGGTCGGTGCGACGGATCCGTTTCCCCAACACCGAGGCCATGGCTTCGAGGTGCTGCGTGCGGCGGGGATTGAAGTGATCTCGGGTGTACTTGAAAACGAATGCACCGATCTGAATTTAATTTTTAACCACTGGGCGGTGCATAGGCAGCCGTTGATTGCCGCAAAGGCGGCGGTGACGCTCGATGGGCGAACGGCGTGTCGCACCGGAGATTCGCAATGGATTACGGGCGAGCTAGCGCGGGCCGATGTGCATCGTTGGCGGCGGCTGTTTCCGGCTATCGCCGTCGGCGCGGGCACGGTGTTGAAAGACAATCCGCGGCTCACGGCGCGGGTCGAAGGTGGTGCGACGTGGAGTCCGGTGCGTTTTGTTTTCGACGGTCGACTGCGCACGGTGAACGACAAGCACCTGCCGCACGTTTTCACGGATGAGTTTCGTGAGAAAACGATCGTGGTTACGACCTCCAACGCGGGTCAGGGCTACGTGCGCAAATTGCGCGAAATGGGCGTCCAAGTCTGGGTGTGCGAATCGCAGACGCAGCG
>JAURJO010000252.1 GCA_030832235.1 Verrucomicrobiota bacterium | reverse complement strand
ATGCAGCGCTCCAACGTGACGATCGACTTCAACCGCATCTTCTACCTGCGGCCCGGCGAGATCGCGGTGCGCGACGGACAAAGCGGCGCGCCGGTCGACCCCTACGCGCTTTCGACCTACGCGATCACAACAACCACGACGCAGGACGACGTGAACGTCGACCGGCAACGGTCCGCCTACGGCAGCTTGCGACGGGCTTTCGCCACCCGACTTCCCTTTGTCCTGAAGGCCGGCTTCGACCTGCGCCATAGCATGCGCGACCTCCGCGGTGGCACCGGCACCTACAGCTTTCTCGGCAAGGACGGCCGCGCCAGCACCGCGCCGGCGGGCGGGGACGACAGCCCGGTGCCGTTTTTCGACCCCATCTATTCGCAGCGCATCCTTCCCTTCGGATTCCCGCGGCTGGAGTCACCCAGCAACCGCAAGATTTTCGAGCATTGGGCCGCCAACCCGGGGCAGTATTCCCTCAACGCGAACACCTATTACCGAAACCAGGTGGCCGCCTCGAAGCGTTCGGAGGAACTCGTCTCCTCCGTCTACGCGCGCGGCGACCTCGCTCTGCTGCAGAACCGGCTGAAGCTGGTCGGCGGCGTTCGCGCCGAGCAGACCAACGTTCAGGGAGAAGGTCCGCTGAGCGACCCAACGCTGAACTACCAGCGCGACGCGCAGGGCCGGATTCTCCGGGGAGCCACCGGCGCGCCCCTGCTGATCGTGCCGACCACGAACGCCCTCGGCGTTTCCCAACTGACCTACCTCGACCGCGGCGCCCGCGCCACGAAGGAGTACCTGCGTCTGTTCCCGAGCCTCAACGCCAGCTACAACCTGCGGGAGAACCTCGTCGCCCGGGTCGCCTTCAACCAATCGGTGGGACGCCCCAACTTCAACCAGTATGCCGGCGGTTTTACCCTGCCCGACACCAGCAACCCGCCCTCGGCGGGCAACCGCATCACCCTCAACAACGCCGCGATCAAGGCGTGGAGCGCCCGCACGCTGAACGTGCGTATCGAGCGCTACCTTGAAGGTGTCGGGCAGTTCTCGGTCGGAGCGTTCCGCCGCAATATCAGAAACTTCTTCGGCGCGACGGTCTTCGCCCCCACCCCGGAGTTCCTCGCGCTCTACGACATCGATCCGGGGGAGTACGGCGGATATGACGTCGCGACGCAGTACAATGTGCCCGGCGTGGTCCGCACGGAGGGGGTGGATTTCAATTACAAGCAGGCCCTCACCTTTCTGCCGCCCTGGGCGCGCGGCGTGCAGGTCTTCGCCAACGCCACCTCCCAGCGGGTCGTCGGCGACGAAACCATCTCCTTCCCCGGCTTCATTCCCCGCAGCATGAACTGGGGCGTGAGCCTCACCCGGCCGCGCTACAACGTGCGGGTGAACTGGAATTACCGCGGCACGTCCCGCAACAACGTCCTCACCGGCGCGAGCATCGAACCCGGTACCTTCAACTGGACCTCCAAGCGTCTGTACGTCGACGTCGTCGGTGAGATCACCCTGCGACCCCGGATCGCGTTGTTCTACAATTTCCGCAACATCGGCGACGCCACCGAGGATGTGAAAATCTACGGTCCGAGCACCCCCGCCGTGGCCCGCTTCCGCCAGCGGATCGATTACGCCTCCCTCTGGGCCGTCGGCCTCAAGGGTACTTTCTGATCCGTCTTTGTTCCCGCCGCTATGAAACTTTCCCTTCTTCCCTTACTTCTCGCAGTCGCGACGGGCCTCTTGCCCGCCGCCGTTCCCGATCTCGCCCGGCCGCACATCGTGCTCGTGATGGCCGACGACATGGGCTGGGGCGAGACCGGGTACAACGGCCATCCCGTGCTCAAGACACCGCACCTCGACGCGCTCGCCAAGGCCGGCCTGCGGCTCGATCGCTTCTACGCCGGCGCGCCCAACTGCTCCCCGACCCGTTCGACCGTGATGACCGGTCGCAGCAACGACCGCTGCGGCGTCGAGAACCACGGCTACGCGCTGCGTCGCCAGGAAAAGACGATCGCCCAAGGGCTCCGCGCGGCCGGCTATCTCACCGCCCATTTTGGCAAATGGCACCTCAACGGCTATAGCGGGCCCGGTGCGCCGATCCTCGCCGACGACGCCCACAGCCCCGGATCGTTCGGTTTCGACGAGTGGCTCTCCGTCACGAATTTCTTCGACCGCGATCCGATCCTCAGCCGCAAGGGCAAGTGGGAGGAGTTCAAGGGCGACTCCTCGGAGATCATCGTCGACGAGGCGCTGAAACACCTCGAGCGCGCCCGCGGCTCCGGCCGCCCGACGTTCACCGTCATCTGGTACGGCTCGCCCCACGCTCCGATGATCGCGGCGGACGAGGACATGCGCGACTTCCCGCAATTGGAGCGCAACTCCCGCAATCACTACGGCGAACTCGTGGCGATGGACCGCAGCGTCGGCGCCCTGCGTGCCGGCCTGAGGAAGCTCGGGTTGGCGGACAACACCCTGTTGTGGTTCTGCAGCGACAACGGCGGCCTGCCGGAGATCCGCCCCGGTACCGTGGGACACCTGCGCGGCTTCAAGGGCTCCGTGTACGAAGGCGGCCTACGCGTGCCGGGCATCATCGAGTGGCCCGCGGTCATCACCCAGCCGAGGGCGACCTCCTACCCCGCCGGCACGTTCGACATCTTCCCGACCATCGCGGAAATCACCAAGCTTCCCGACTCCGCCCTGTTGAAGCCGCTCGACGGCATCAGCATCCGGCCGCTCTTCACCACCGAACTGCCGGAGCGGCCGAAAGCGATGGGCTTCCGCCACACGCGCCGCGCCGCACTGATCGGCAATCGCTACAAGATCGTCGCGCTCAACATCAACCAGCCGAAGTTCGAGGTGTACGACCTGCAGACGGATCCGCGGGAGGAGAAGGACATCTCCGCCTCCCAGCCGGAACTTACCGCGCGGTTGAGCAAGGAGTTGCTCCTGTGGAACGAGTCGGTGCAGGCCAGCGTCGCCGGCCGCGACTATCCCGAGGGGCGCCTCGTGCCGGGAGACCAGACCACCCGGCCGTGGCCCACCTCACCGGAGTACAAGCCGTACCTGGAGCAGCTGCAAAAGCGGCCCGAGTACCGCACGGCCGCCACCAAGGCCGGAAAGAAGAGTGTCGACTGATCCGCCGCGCGGCCGGACCACCGAGACAAAGGAATAATTTAGCAGCATGAAGTTTGCCGATCAGGTGGTCTGGATCACCGGAGCTACGTCGGGCATCGGCGAGGCCTGCGCCCGTGGCTTCGCTTCCGAGGGAGCCAGACTGGTCCTTTCGAGCCGTCGGCCGGACGAACTGGAACGCGTCAGGCGTTCCTGCCGCAACCCGGAGCGACACCTCACCTTGCCGCTGGATCTCACTCGAACGGCGGAGTTTCCCGCGCTGGTCGCCAGCGTGCTGGACCGGACCGGACGTATCGACGTCCTCGTGAACAACGGGGGCGTGAGCCAGCGGGCTCGGGCGATGGACGCCGACGAAGCCGTGGAGCGGCTCATCATGGAGGTGGATTACTTCGGGCCGGTCTCTCTCTCCAAGGCGGTGTTGCCGTCGATGCTCGCGCGGCAGTCCGGCCACATCGTCGTGGTGAGCAGCGTCATGGGCTACATCGGCACGCCGGGCCGCTCGTCCTACGCCGCCGCGAAGCACGCCTTGCACGGTTACTTCGACTCCCTCCGCGCGGAGGTCTGGCGGGAGGGCATCAAAGTCACGCTCGTCTGCCCCGGCTACGTGCGCACCGCGATCTCCACCCACGCCCTTGGACCGCGTGGCGAACAGCACGGCCGCACCGACGGAACCCATGTTTCCGGAATCGCTCCCGAGGTGTGCGCCCGCGCGCTCATCCGTGGCGTGGCCCGCGGCGCGCGGGAGGTGCACGTGGGAGGCTGGGAGGTCGCCGGCATCTACCTGCAGCGTTTTGTACCCTGGCTGCTGGCTCGGATCGTCCGCCGCATGAAGTTCTCGGTGCACAACGAGCCGGCGTCGCGTTGAACACCGCCGCACGACGAACGCGCGGCCTACGTTTTTTCTACCGCGCGCCGGTGTAGGCGTCGCGCAGCACCTGCAGCGTGTGGCGCACGCGGACGCCACGCCCCTGCCGTTCGAGATGGGACTTGAGCTGCGTGAGGCAGCCGATGTTGCCGGTCGCCACCACCTGCGCACCCGTCGCCGCCACGGCCTCCGCCTTCTGGCGGCCCAACGACGCCGCGACTTCCGGCTGGTCGAGATTGTAGGTCCCCGCGCTACCGCAACAAAGGTGGGCGTTGGCGACCTCGCGCAGTTCCACGCCGGGAATCGCGCGCAGGAGTTCACGCGGCTCGTTGCGCACGCCCTGCGCATTCGCGAGATGACAGGCATCGTGGTAGGCGACCGTGGTCTTCTCCGACCAACCGCCCGGCTTCTCCCGCAGCCCGAGCCGCGCGAGAAACACACTCACGTCCACCACGCGTTTACAGAAAGCCTTGGCGCGCGCTTCGTCGGGGGTGCCGCGTAGGATCAGCGCATACTCGTGCATCGCGGATCCGCAGCCGGCGGCGTTGGTCAGGATCGCGTCCACGTCGGCGGGAAACGCCTCGAGATTTCGCCGCGCCGCGGCCTGCGCGGCCGCGAGATCGCCCGTGTGCCACGCCAGCCCGCCGCAGCAGCCTTGCGCCCGCGGGATGACCACCTCGACGCCGTTACGGTTGAGGACGTCGATCGTCGCGACATTGATATCAGGCTCCAGCACCTGCTGCGCACACCCCGCCAGCAAGGCCACGCGCGCACGTCGCTCGCCCTTCGCCGGTGAAACTTCCGGCAAAGAAACCGCCGGCGGCACCTTGGCCGGCGCGAGTTCCAACATCGGCCGCAATACCGACGGCACCAGCGGCCCCAGGGCGCGACCCACCGCCGCGCCTTGGAGCGCGGCACGGAACCGCACGGGATACGGGATGGTCATGCCCGCGACCCAGCGACGGAACCGTTGCGCGGTCGTCCGCGGCGCGGCCGCGTCGAAACGCGCCCGAAAGGGACTGATGAGATCGCGGTAGGGCACGCCGCTCGGACACGCCGGCTCGCACGCGAGGCAACCGAGGCAACGGTCGATGTGCGGCTGCGCCGCCTCGAGCGGCAACGTGCCTTCCAGCACCTGCTTCATCAGAACGATGCGGCCGCGGGGCGAATCCATCTCCTGACCGAGTTCCTGGTAGGTCGGGCATGCCGCGAGGCAGAAGCCGCAATGCACGCAGGTCTGCACCGCCTTCGCCATCGGCTCTCCCAACGCACCGTGCTCGTCCGGTTTGATCGTGTGCAGCATGGTCAGTCCTCCAGTCCCGGAAATCGTCCCGCCGGATCCAGCGCGGCCTTGACCGCGCCAGCGACCGCGCTGTCCCGCCGCGGTCCGGGCCACAGCGGCCCGTTGCCTCTCAGGAGCACGCCGCGCCAAGGGCACTCCGCTGGCGCCGCCGCTCCGGGCCATGAGACATAACCCACATTCCCCGCGGCGCCGATCCGCGCCCGTGCGCCCGGCTGGGCGGCGACCCATGCGGCGAACGCCGGCCCGTCCGAAGGCGTGAGGGGGAATTTCGCCCACGCGCCACCGAGATGCGTCCAGCGGAACTCCGCCGCATCGCGCCACCACGCCGCCGCCTCGTCCTCCCCGAGGATCGCGCCGCCGAATCGCTCCGTGATTTCCTTGGCCAGCGCGTCGATCGCCGCCTCCGGCGCGCCGAGTCGCGTGAAAACAATGGGTTCTCCGACGACGCTCTCGACCGCATCGAGCTCCCAGCGACCGCGCCCCAGTTCCGCCAACAGCCGTGCTTTCGCCGCTTCGTCGGCCGCCGGCAACCGCAGGGTGCGCCACGCAGACGGACGCGGGAAGACCTTGAAGGTGATTTCCGCGAGCGCGCCGAGCCGGCCTGCGCTGCCCACGAGCAGTTTGGGGACGTCGAAGCCGGCGGCGTTCTTCACCACCTTGCCGCCGAGCCGCAGCAGGCGTCCGTAGCCGTCAACGAACCGCACGCCTAGAATGAAGTCGCGCAGACCACCGTAGCGCCAACGGCCGGGACCGTTGATCCCCGCCGCCACCGTGCCGCCCAGGGTCGAACCCGCGTCCGCCAGCACCGGATCAAACGGCAGGTACTGCCCACGTTCACCCAACGCCGCCCGGATCTCCCGCACGGGAGTGCCGGCGAGCGCCGTAAACGTGAATTCGCTCGGCTCGTATTCCGTGATGCCGGCGAGCTTCGCGGTCGAAACGCGGACGATGTCCGCAGACACCGCCGACAGCCGCGGCTTGGTGCCCGCGCCCGTGGCTATGACCCGCGGCGCGGAGCGGACCGCCGCCGCCAATTCCTCCACCGAGACGGGTTGGAGCGTCGTGCTCATTCGCGCGAGATGACGCCGGCCTTTTCCAGCGGATGCAGCCCGGCGTGGGCCAAGGCGGGCGCTCCCTTTTCGGGAAACATCTTTCCGGGATTGGCGATGCCCTTGGGATCGAACGCGGCGCGGATGCGCTTCAGGCACGCGATCTCCTCCGCCGCGAACATGTCGGGCAGGTAATCGCGTTTCTCCACGCCCACCCCGTGCTCGCCGGTGATGGAGCCGCCCATCTCGACGCACATGCGGAGGATGCGACCGGCGAGTTCCTCGGCCCGCTGCAGGGCGCCTGGCTCGCGGCCATCGTAAAGGATCAGCGGATGCAGGTTGCCGTCGCCCGCATGGAACACGTTGGCGCATCGCACGCCCATCTCGCGCGACCAGCCGTTGATGAGGCGGAGCGCCTCGCCCAGACGGCGGCGCGGGACCACGCCGTCCTGCACGATGAAATCGGGCGAAAGCCGGCCCACGGCGCTGAACGCGCTCTTGCGGCCCTTCCAGATGGCCATCCGCTCGGCGGCGTCGCGGGCCGGGCGCACCTCGACCGGGCCGCTCGCCGCCAGCAGGGCGTCGAGTCGGGCGCGGTCGGCCGCCACAACCTCCCGCGGCCCCTCCAACTCGACGATGAGCACGGCCTCGCACCCCGGTGGATACTCCGCGTGCACCGCCGCCGTCGCCGCCTCCAACGCGAGTTTCTCCATGATCTCGATCGCACCGGGCAAAAGCCCGCTCGCGACGATCGCCGCGACCGCGTCGCCCGCCTGCTCGAGCGTGGCGTAGCCGGCGAGCACGGTGTGGAAACACTCCGCGCGGGGCAGCAACTGCAGCGTGATCTCCAAAGCCACGCCGAACAGGCCCTCGTTCCCCACGAACAGTCCGGTCCAGTCTGGCCCCGCCTGCTCGCGGCTCGCGCCGCCGAACTCCACGACCTCACCCGTCGCGAGCACGGCCTTCAGTCCCAACACATGGTTGGAGGTCATGCCGTACTTCAGGCAATGCGCCCCGCCCGCGTTGAAGGCCACGTTGCCGCCGATCGTGCAGATCGGCTGGCTGGAGGGATCAGGCGCGTAGTGCAGCCCGTGGGCCTGCACCGCCGCCGTGACGGCCGAGTTGATCACCCCCGGCTCGACCACCGCGATCCGCTGGTCGAGGTCGATCCGCCGGATGCGGTTCAGGCGGTTGAGGGCGATCACGATCCCGCCGGCCACGGGCAGCGAGCCGCCCGAAAGGCTCGTGCCGCTGCCGCGCGCGACAAAAGGCAGCCCCTCGGCGTGACAAAAACGCACCACCGCGACGACCTCCTCCTGGGTCTCCGGCACCACGATCGCGAGCGGCCGCGTCTGGAACGCCGTCAAAGCGTCACTCTCATAGGCCGCGAGTTGCGCCGGACCGTCGAGGATCCGCCCGGCCGGCACGACCGCGGCCAGGCGGCGGAGGGCGGGGTTCGGCTTAGGGCGGGTCATGCGGGTGGAAAAAGCTCACAAGCCGCGGCGGTGCCTGACGAGCCTGCAGTTGCGGGAAAGCGAAGGTGACCGGTGAAGAACCTTTCACCACACGCGGCCGGCACGCTGCGCCTCGATCGCGCGTTGCGCCGGCTCATCCAACTCCGGCAGAAAATCCCGACCGGTGCGGCGTTCGATCTCGTAGAT